>JALQXU010000076.1 GCA_023263045.1 Pontimonas sp. | reverse complement strand
GGGCGAATCCTTCGACATCCATGGGGGCGGAATGGATTTGCGCTTTCCGCACCATGAGAACGAATTAGCTCAATCTCGAGCTGCGGGGCACGACTATGCCCGCCATTGGATGCACAATGCACTCGTCCTTGTCGGCGGTCAGAAAATGTCTAAGTCTTTGGGCAACAGTATTTTTGCTTCCGATCTCACCCGACAGGCAAGGCCTATCGTTGTTCGCTATGCCTTAGCGAGTGCGCATTACCGGTCTGAGCTTGATCTCCACGGGGGTTATCTCGAAGAGGCCGCCGCTGCCTTTGATCGGATCGAGAGTTTCCTTGTGCGCGCTCAGTCTGAGGGGATCGATTCATCCGGAGGAGCCCTCCCAGTCGAGTTTGAGTCAGCAATGGATGATGATCTCTCTATCCCTGCCGCTCTCGCGGTCGTTCATGAGCACGTTCGGCAAGGAAATCATGCGTTGGATTCAGGCGATATCCCCCAGGCCACGTCTGATGGACAGGCAGTTCGTGCCATGGTGGCGGTCTTGGGACTCGATCCTTTGGCCGACGAATGGACGTCGTCGGGAAGCTCCGCAGTATCTGCCGCTTTGGATTCGTTGATGGATTCGATTATTGCCCTGCGCTGGGGTGCAAAGGCAGACAAGAACTTTGTACTGTCCGATTCACTCCGTGACGCGATCGAGCGTGCGGGAATTGATGTGAAGGATTCGTCCTCGGGGAGCACCTGGAGTCTTCGTGGCTAAGAAAGGACATCCCTCTGCTAGGAAGCCCAAGAAGACTGCTACTGAGGGAACCGGCGGGCACGGCCGACGAGCACTCGAGGGGAAGGGGCCAACCCCGAAGGCCGAAGACCGCTCGTGGCACCCCGCGGGGAAGCGGAAAGCAGCGAAAGAGCGCCTCGAGTTAGCACGGGCTCGCCATGGCTCTTCTGCGGGATCCCCGAAGAGATCAGTGCGACCCGTCTCTGCGGATGTTGAGTTGGTCACGGGACGAAACTCCGTAATCGAAGCGCTTCGCGCACGAATTCCTGCCACGACGCTTCACCTCGCAACGAAGATAGACATGGACGATCGTGTGCGCGAATCGCTGGCGTTAGCGAATAAGAGAGGAATTCCCTTACTCGAGATTCCTCGCCCTGAGCTGGACCGCATGACGGGTCCCGATACCGTGCATCAGGGAATCGCCCTGAGTGTTCCGCCCTACTCTTACGCCCACCCGCTGGAGCTCGCGGAGAAGGCGGAGGCCCACGACTCGGCTCCCGTGTTTGTTGCTCTCGATGGCATCACGGACCCCCGGAATTTGGGGGCTATTGTGCGTTCTGTTGCGGCTTTTGGTGGTCATGGAGTCATTGTCCCGAAGCGACGCTCGGTGGGTGTCAACGCTGCTGCGTGGAAGACATCGGCGGGAGCAATTGCCAGGACCCCTGTTGCAATGGCCGCAAACCTGACTCAGACGCTGAAGTCCTTCAAGGAGCGAGGCTATTTTGTGGTCGGGCTGGATGGTGACGCTGATTCTCGACTGCCATCCTCAGAGCTTGTGGGAACACCCTTGCTGATCGTGGTGGGGAGTGAAGGTAAAGGACTCTCCCGCCTCATCACGGAGACCTGTGACGACATTGTCAGTATTCCGATTTCCGGAAAGACGGAATCGCTCAACGCGGGAATTGCAGCCAGCGTTGTGCTCTATGAAATATCGCGTCAGAGACTGGCGAGCACCGAGCCCTAGATCCGGTCCATCCAATTCAGCTCGATGGTGGGATTGGGAAGGGTGAGCGCCTCAGTGGGAGGGCCTGTGACCATTGCCTCATCCCTGCGGTGTTGCAGAACATGCTCGATATATGACTGAAGGCTCTCCTCCCGTGACACGTCACGTTGCTCATCGCGTGACCGTGAGGCCCGGTGTTCTTGCCACTGGTGGAATATTTCTGGACCCTCAAGCTTTCCCCGATATTCGCGGGGGATGGCCCGGATAATCGGGTCATAGACTTCAGAAAGCCACTGATGTGCAGCCATTTCTTCGTCGACGTTATCGCCTGGGAAATGAATGGCACGGTACGAGTCGAGATCATTGAGCAACCTCCTCGCCTGGTTCTCACCGGCGTCAATACCGGTGAGCCGGAGGAGCCGTCTGGTGTGGTGTCCCGCATCGACGACTTTCGGTTGGATCCTGAGAGAAGAGCCAGCGCTGTCCGTGGAGATCGACATGTTTTCGATGTCGAAACCCAGTTCATTGAGGCGTGATACGCGCTGCGAAATCCTCCAGCGCTCTGACTGATCAAAGCTCTCCCAGCCGGTGAGTTCATTCCAGAGCGAGCGGTAGGAATCGACAATCGACTGTGAGACAGCCACAGGATCAATGTCCTCATCTAGCCGACCGCCCGCTTGAAGGTCTAGTAGTTCTCCGGCAACGTTGACCCGCGCAATCTCGAGGTCGTTTTCTCGCTGACCGTCGGACAGGCTTCCGGGCATCAGTTCACCGGTCTCAGCATCGACGAGGTAGGCGGCAAACGAGCCTGCGTCTCTGCGAAAGAGAGTGTTGGAGAGAGAAACATCGCCCCAGAAGAAGCCAACAATGTGGAGGCGAACCAGAAGAACCGCGAGTGCGTCAGCAAGCCTTGTCGCGGTGTCTTCCCGCAGGGTTTGGGAATACAGCGCGCGGTATGGCAAGGAGAATCTGAGGTGCCGGGTGACAAGTGCTACAGGGAGTTCTTCTCCGTCCTTATCGGTTCGTCCCGAAACGATGGCCACTGGTTCGACGCAGGGGACGTCGAGACGGTCCAGCTTGTGGAGCATGTCGTACTCGCGAATTGCGAGAGCTTCTGTGGTCTCTTTGACCGCGACAATGTGGTCGCCCAGGTGAATGAAGCGGACGATGTGACGAGAAATACCTTTGGGCAGTGCCGCGATAGTGTCCTGTGGCCAATCCTCGAGGGAGATATCCCAGGGAAGGTCAAACAGCTCAGGAGCCATCTCCGAAGCTGTAATTGACAGCGAAGTGCTCAGGTCCGTGTCCTCTCAAAGGTGTGGGGCCACCAGGTTGTTCTGGTGGCCCCACACGACCAAGTCCTTAGGACCCAGCAGAAATTGCTTCTTTGGTGAGTCGAACACCGGTTGCAGTGTCAAACACGTGCATGTGGTGCTCAATAGGAAGCAGGGCGATCTTGTCGCCTGCAACCGGGTGGTCACGTCCGTCTACGCGAACGACCATTTCGATCTTCTCACCGTTGACCTCGGTGCTGCCATAAAGGTAACCATCGGCGCCGAGTTCTTCCACAAGCTCCACGGTGGTCTGCAGGCCCTTTCCGGTGCTAGATACCGTGAGGTCCTCGGGGCGAATACCCACGGTGACGCGGTTACCCGTGGCACCAGAGAGTGTGTCTCGGCCGACTTTGACGGTCGCGGTTCCAAACTGAACGCCGCCCTCGACAACGTCTGCTTCAAAGAGGTTCATGGCCGGTGAGCCAATGAAACCTGCAACAAAGGAGTTTGCCGGTGCTTCGTAAAGGTCGCGCGGTGTTCCCACTTGTTGAAGGACACCGTCCTTGAGCACGGCGATGCGATCACCCATGGTGAGGGCTTCCGTTTGGTCGTGGGTGACATAGACGGTGGTCACACCGAGTCTGCGCTGCAGCGACGCGATCTGAGTTCGGGTCTGGACGCGAAGTTTTGCATCCAGGTTGGACAACGGCTCATCCATCAAGAACACCTGAGGCTCCCGCACAATGGCGCGACCCATGGCGACACGCTGTCGCTGACCACCCGAAAGTGCCTTGGGTTTGCGATCGAGGTAAGGCTCTAGGTCGAGAAGCTTGGCAGCTTCCAGCACACGAGAGGCTCGCTCATCCTTGCTAACCCCTGCAATCTTGAGAGCAAATCCCATGTTCTCGGCCACGGTCATGTGCGGATAGAGAGCGTAGTTCTGGAACACCATCGCAATGTCTCTATCTTTGGGCGCAACATCGGTGACATCACGGTCACCGATGAGGATTCGACCATCGTTAATCTCTTCCAAGCCCGCGAGCATGCGAAGAGAGGTAGATTTCCCGCAGCCCGAGGGACCCACGAGAACGAGGAACTCGCCATCATCGATGGTGAGATCGAGAGCATCGACAGCCGGAACAGAGGTTCCCGGGTAGATGCGACTTGCTTTATCAAACGTCACAGACGCCATTGTTTTCTCCTTCACCGGCAGGTACGTGCCGGACGATCCGTTGTGAATGGAAACTACCCCCCACCGTCTTTGGTGAGAAGCACTCCCCAGTATGGCAGTAATCAGCAGGATTGGGGAGGTCGAGTCTGCTCCTCAACTAGGGAATGCTCTGCTCTGAGGGCTAATATGGTGCGCTGGATGGGATATCCAAGCTTGTCCCAAGTTTTTTCTGTCACGATACGTGACGACCCGAGGTCCCCGCTGGGGAAAATGACCGAAAGA
>JALQXU010000075.1 GCA_023263045.1 Pontimonas sp. | reverse complement strand
GGATGTGTCCTTCAGTCTCCAATTCGTGAGCGATGTGAACGAGATCGTGCCACTGTTCGGCTAGAGCTCCATTGCGGTGGAGACCGGTGTCAATCTTGAGATGTACTCGTGTGGCACTCTTAGGTGCTTGGTCGCGCAGAAGCTCAAGTTGCCATGTGCCTGAGATCCCGACATCAAGGGATGCTGCGGCTGCCCGCGCGAAGTCACTGGAGGGTGAATGCAGCCAGCAGAGTAGGGGTACATCCGGCGCGACTTCACGGATGGCAACACCGTGGTCGATATCGAGGACCGCGAGCGCATCTGCTCCCGCCTCGAGTGCGGCGACAGCAAGGCGAGCCCCACCGTGACCGTAGGCGTCAGATTTGACGGCGATCATCAGCCGGGCATCTCCAGCAAGTGTGGTTTTCGCTCTCCGCACGTTCTCTCGAAACGCCGACAGGGATATGTCAGCCCAGTGGATCGCCTCTAGCTCCATATTTTCACCACCCGAGGGGCGAGGTGAGACACAAGAAGAGGCACTGGGCGTCCCGACCACTGGGACCAATGACTGAGACTTGGCTCCACACCCCACACTGTCGCGACATCACCGAGCTCAACTGAGGCGTCGCCGATATCAAGCACCATCTGGTCCATCGCGATACGACCGGCGATGGTGTGAAGCGATCCGCCCAGGGATACGCGCCCGATTCCCGATGCAGTCCTCGGCACACCATCGGCAAAGCCCAGACTGACCAGCGCCAGTGTGGTCTCCTTCACGGTCCGGTACTCATATCCATAGGAGACGGCGGTTCCGGCCGGGACTCTCTTGAGCGAGACAACATCGGCTTCGAGGGTCACAACGGGCTGGGGGCTCTCGAGCCAGGAGGCAGAGACAGAGTCGTCCTCGGTAGCGTGCTCGAGCACCGAGTCGGGTTTCTCCTGGGCAGAATGAAGTGCTCGGGTGATGCCCGCTGAGCGAGCAATCTCGCTCACTCTCGCTAGCCCTAGCCCAAAAGCATCGGAGCGGAGATCAGGGACAATACCCTCGCGTGCATACGAAGCGAAGGCTTCGGCGAGCGCCTGGGTGGATAACCGTGCTCGACGCAGGGGAGGGTGGGTCTTAGCTGGCGCGGTCATCCCGCAGGCGGTCTGTCTCGTCGTGCCACGCCACAACTTTGTCCGCCAGAGACTCGCGGTGCTTCGTAGCGTGGTGACCGCAGAAGAGCAGTTCCCCGGTGGCGAGGGTGACCCGCACATACGCTTGTGCGCCGCAGCTATCGCACAGATCCAGAGCACCCAGAGGAGCAGGGGTTTCGAGGTCTACTTCAGTGGTCTCGGGTGCTGCGTACGACATTCCATCTCCTCATGCGTGTGGCGAGCTGTTGCACTATTCCATCACGCCCAGCCGACAATCAACTGCCAGACTCTCCCAGTTTCGCCGACCGCGTATCGCCCTGCTTCGGCGATGCGAGGGGCTCATCGCGGTGGCGCGCAATAGGCTCAGGGGCGACAACAAAGGGAGAAAAGCACTGTGGCAGCAACGGATTATTCCGCCCGGCACCTCACCGTTCTTGAGGGTCTTGAGGCGGTTCGGAAGCGCCCCGGGATGTATATAGGGTCCACCGACTCTCGCGGATTGATGCATTGCCTGTGGGAACTGATCGACAACTCTGTTGATGAATCCGTTGCGGGTCACGGGACCGAGATCACCGTGGAAATCTTCGGTGACGGCAGTGTTCAAGTCAGTGACCTGGGGCGGGGTGTTCCCGTCGACATCGAACCTCGCACGGGTCTGACGGGTGTGGAGTTGGTCTTTACGAAACTCCACGCTGGAGGAAAATTCGGTGCCGGCTCGTATGCCGCCTCGGGTGGTCTCCACGGAGTAGGAGCCTCAGTGGTGAACGCTTTGTCTGAGCGTCTTGACGTTGAGGTGGATCGCGATGGTCAGACGTGGGCCATGTCATTCCACCGGGGTGAGCCAGGTGTCTTTCAAGACTCCCCGGAGGGCGCAACGCCGGGAGCGACTTTTGAGCCCTTTGTGGAGGGAAGTGAACTCCGCTCGGTAGGAAAAGTAAAGAAGGGTGTCACGGGTACCCGCGTTCGTTTCTGGCCAGACCCGCAGATTTTCGGAAAAAACGCGTCGTTTGTCCCAGCAGAGCTCACCGAGCGCGCTCGCCAAACAGCCTTCCTGGTGCCCGGCCTTTCGATTCACTTGGATGATCACTCGTCGGGAGAGTCCGCAAGGACAACGTTCTCGGCTGCCGGCGGATTGAGTGACTTTCTCGAGTTCCTCGCCCCAGACCAGCCGGTGGTGGGACCGTGGCATTTCTCGGGCGAGGGTGACTTCGAGGAGACGGTGCCGGTTCTCGACGACACCGGCAAACTCGAGTCGCGGGACGTGACTCGCACCGCCGCGGTCGATGTGGTGGTGCAGTGGGGCTTGGGCTATGACACCGTGCAAAAGAGCTTTGTGAACATCATTCAAACCCCCAAAGGTGGCACCCACCTGCAAGGGTTTGACCAGGCGCTCGTGAAGACTCTGCGTGCCGAGATCGAGAAGAACGCTCGCAAACTCAAACTCGGCAAAGACAAGGTCGAGAAGGATGACATTCTGGCGGGTCTGACCGCGATTATTGCCGTGCGGGTTCCTGAGCCCCAGTTCGAGGGCCAAACCAAAGAAGTCCTGGGTACGCCTGGGATTAAGTCGATTGTCGCCCAGGTTGTTTCGCAGGGCCTGAGCCAGAAGCTGTCGTCGTCGAAGCGGGAAGACAAGGCTGCGGCGGGACTACTGCAGGAGAAAATCGTTGCCGAGATGAAGACTCGAGTTTCAGCCCGAGCACTGAAGGAGACCCAGAGACGTAAGAACGCGCTCGAATCGTCCACCCTTCCGACCAAGTTGGTGGACTGTCGCAGCAAGGAGACAGAGAGCAGTGAGCTCTTCATTGTGGAGGGTGATTCAGCGCTTGGCACCGCGAAACTTGCGAGGGATTCTGAGCATCAAGCGCTCTTACCTATCCGAGGAAAGATCTTGAATACGCAGAAAGCGTCACTGCAGGACATGTTGGATAACGCCGAGTGCGCGGCGATCATTCAGGTCATTGGAGCGGGATCTGGCCGCACATTCGATGTCAGTCAGTCGCGGTACGGGAAAGTCATCATCATGTCTGATGCCGACGTGGACGGTGCCCATATTCGAACACTGCTGCTGACTCTGTTCTTCCGGTATATGCGCCCCCTCGTCGAGGAGGGTCGCGTCTATGCTGCTGTTCCACCTCTCCATCGGGTCGTGGTCAATGGGAAGGGTAAAGCCGGCAAAGAGATCATCTACACCTACTCAGAAGAAGAACTTCGTGGACTCTTGGAGAGGCTCGGGAAAGAAGGCAAGACCTACCAAGAGCCCATTCAGCGTTACAAGGGCCTGGGCGAAATGGATGCCGACCAGCTGGCTGAAACCACCATGAACCGCGATAACAGGATGCTTCGGCGGGTCCGCGTCTCGGATGCGGAAAACGCGTCACGGGTTTTCGAACTTCTCATGGGAAACGACGTCGCACCGCGCAAAGACTTCATCACCCAGGGATCAGGGCTCGCCTCAGAGCGTATTGACGCCTAAGCGAGCCGTTCGCCGAGGTAGCTGATCGCGCCCTCGACAAGACTTCCCGACGCATCGCGCTTCGCAGTTTCTTGGGGGAGCTCCACAGCCTGGCCTCTCGGACCCATGGCGAGCGGGTGATACCCCACGAAGGCGCCGACCAGAGTGTCCTCGCCCTTGAGGAAGGCGTGGGCGCGCACACCAGAAGTAGCTCGACCTTTCGCGGGGAATTCCGTGAGGGGAGTCTTCTTGGCTCTCACTGATTCGGTGCCGGGGAGTACTTCCGAGGATCCTGACAACGTGACTACCATCGCGCGATCCCTCTCCACCGCTGTCAACGTCAGCACGCTGTGTCCCTCGGGCACGGTCATGCCTTGCATGCCCGAGGCCTGGAGGCCCTGAGGCCGCACCGCGCTCGCTGGGAAGTTCAGGAGGGACCCCGCAGACGTAATCCACACCAGCTGGTGGTCATCGGGAGCTACCGCGGCACCCACCAGCGAGTCACCATCCTTGAGCGAAATCAGTGTGTGGGTGGTGCGGTCTGGAAGCTCCGCGAGGCTCACGCGCTTCACGACACCCCTTGTCGTGCCAAGCGCAATCGTGGGGCCTTCCTCAAGGTTGACAACGGCAAGAATCTTCCCGTCCGCCGCGTTGAGCCCCAGATAGGACTTGAGGGCTGTGCCTTTCGACAGCTTGGGAGCTGGCGCATCGAGGATGGGCAAGTCCATGGGGCTGAACACGTGGAGAACCCCAGCGCTGGTGATGGCGCCGAGGGAACCACGAACGCGGGTCTTCAGCACGGCATGAAGAGCATCATGCGTGGAGCGCTTCGGAGGTGCTGGCACGTCCTCACCGAAATCAACCCGAGCTGCCATACCCGAAGCCGACACCACAACATGGCAGGGGCTATCCGCAATCTCCAGACTGTCGGGAGTTGTGGTCGACCT
>JALQXU010000074.1 GCA_023263045.1 Pontimonas sp. | reverse complement strand
GACCTGGTGAAGCCCCATATCTTCGACGACTTTCAAGAAGTCATCAATTTCGTGACCTGGAGAGATGACCACAACTCGAGTAGCTGAGGTGGTAAGCAATTCGTCAAAGGTGACTTTTTCGCTCATCGCATCGAGTGCCCCCTCGGGGAACCAGTCCGTGTAGCGGTAGAGGCCAGTCTCGTCTTCAACCGCGTAGTGGGCTTGGGGCAATCGAGCCTTGATGCGTTTAAGGACCTCGGTGGAGTCGAACCTTTCCACGTGGAAGCGTCGATATGCCTGGGGAGCGCCCGGGTCACGCTTGAGTGTGATCGCGCCATTCGAGCACACCACAAACTCCGGGGAGATATTGAGGCGCTCCAGAATGGGCAATGTCATCGAGACTGAGCGGCCCGTCGCCAGGGTTACCTCGTGTCCTGCATCTCGCGCCTTCTGAACGGCGATGATGACCTGATCAGAGAGGTGTCCATCTTCGTGAAGAACGGTGCCATCGATATCGAGCGCAATAAGCCAAGGTTCTGAAGTTGTTGTCATGTCACCCACAGTTGTATCAGGAGGGCTTTAGGGAGCGCTGATAACGCGAAGCCCACCCATGAAAGGTTGCAGTACCTCGGGAACGAGGACGGAACCATCGGGTTGCTGGTGGGTTTCGAGTAGGGCAACAAGCCATCTCGTTGTCGCGAGAGTCCCATTCAGGGTTGCGACGGGCTCCGTCGATGCGTCTTTTTCAGGACGGTGTCGAACATTGAGGCGGCGTGACTGGAACGTGGTGCAGTTTGAGGTGGAGGTGAGCTCGCGATATTTACCTTGCGATGGCACCCAGGCCTCGACGTCATATTTCCTTGCCGCCGAAGATCCAAGGTCCCCGGCCGCAACATCAATGACTCGGTACGCAAGGCCCAACGACTGGAGCATCTGCTCTTGCCAGGAGACCATGCGCTCGTGTTCCGCCTCAGCATCTGATGGGTCGACGTAACTAAACATCTCCAACTTCTGGAATTGGTGGACACGAATGATGCCCCTCGTGTCTTTGCCGTAGGAGCCTGCTTCACGCCGATAACAGGTGGAAAGGCCCACATAACGAAGCGGTCCCTGCGAGAGGTCGATAATTTCATCGCTGTGGTAGCCCGCCAACGCTACTTCGCTGGTTCCCGTCAGATACAAATCGTCGTCACCCAGGTGATACACCTCTGCTGCGTGCTCGCCGAGGAACCCCGTTCCCTGCATGACTTCTGGCTTAACCAGGGTCGGAGGAATCAGGGGAACAAAACCGTTCTCCAGTGCGACCTTCATGCCCAACTGCATGAGTGCCATCTCCATCAGCGCACCCGCACCTTTGAGGAAGTAAAAGCGCGACCCTGAGACTTTGACGCCTCGCTCCATGTCCAGAATCCCCAGTGATTCGCCCAAGTCCAGGTGATCGCGGGGCTCCCCCTCGAACGTCGGAACCATTCCGACTTCGCGGAGGGTGACAAAGTTCTCTTCGCCACCGGCGGGAACACCCTCCAACACGAGGTTGGGGAGTGCACCCAGAACGCCCGCGGCATTCTCTTCAGCCTCACTCACCCGGGCAGAGGCGTCTTTCACCTGCTGAGCGAGCTCTTTCACAGTGGCCAGCAGGGATTCTTTTTCCGCGCCAGAGGCTTTCGCAACATCTTTACCGATAGCGTTTTGTTGAGCCCGGAGGTTCTCAAAAGCGGCGATCGCTTCACGCCTGGCCGCATCAGCTTCCAGAGCGGTGTCGACAAGTGATTCATCGGCGCCCCGCGTGCGCAGCGATGCCTTGATGACATCGGGAGAGTCACGCAGAAGTTGGGGGTCGATCACGCTTCTAGTCTGTCACGCTCATTCGGCTGAGCCCCGGCGCAAACCCTCCAGCCATGCCCGGGCATCCACAAACGCTGCGTCACTGTTTTGCGCAGAGACCTCTGGTTTGTGACCATTCGCGCGAGGGTAGGAACCGAGGAAGATGACGTTGGGGCTGAATCTTCGCAAGCCGAGCAAAGCATCAGCGACTCGCTCGTCGTCAATGTGACCGTCGAGGTCAATGACAAAGCGGTATCGGCCCATCGCGTCTCCGATGGGTCTGGATTCGAGCAGGCTCATGTTGACGCCCCGGGTAGCGAACTGCTCCAGCATTTCCAGCAAGCGCCCCGGACCATCATCCGGAAGCTCGGCGATGATGCTGGTCTTATCTGCACCAGTTCGCTCAGGTGGCACTCCCCCTTTGCGAACGAGGACAAAGCGCGTCTGTGCATCGGGGTTGTCCCCGATGTTCTCTGCCACAACATTGACCCCTGCGTGTTCGGTAATGCCGGGAGGAGCGATGGCCGCATCGGCCAGCCCATCGTCGATAATCGACTGTGCTGCGTGAACGTTGGAGCGGGCGGGAACGTGAGAATGCTGCGGCAGGTTGGATTCCAACCAGCCTCGACACTGGGCGTACGCGACTGCGTGGGCGGCCACCGTGGTGACATCGGAGAGTGCTTGGCCTGGCTTCACGGCCAGGACAAAGCGCACGGGCACCATGTATTCGCCGACAATCCGGAGCTCCGGCGCCATGGCGAGTGCATCTTGGGTGGCGCTGACGCCCCCCTCAATGCTGTTTTCTATCGCGATCATGGCGTAGTCGCTGCGATCAGAGAGCACATCGTCGAGGGCTTCGCCCACGTTGTGGACGCTGACCCATTCTTGGCCTTGCGCAGCAGAAACCTGCCCCAGGGCCTCCCACGTGAATGTTCCGACGGGGCCCAGGTAGCTATAGCGCTTCACTCCAGATGCCACCGTCTGAGTCTAGTGAGCACACCGATTTCTGTGCATGTTGGGTGGTGGCAGACTGGGAGTGCAACGGGTGAGGAGAGTTATGACCGGCCACCGCTTCGATGACATCACGGTTGAGAGTTTGCTCGAGACAGGAAGCATGAAGTGGACCAGGATGCCTGGCCACCTCGCCGCTTTTGTGGCCGAAATGGATTTCGGCACCGCTCCGGCGGTGACCCAGTCGCTCCAGAATTCGGCGGACAAAGCATTGTGGGGCTACCTTCCGCCCGCTGTTGCGAAAGATATGTCGGAGGCGACCTCAGAGTTTCTGCAGTCGAGCTATTCGTGGGAGGTCCCCTCTTCAAGGGTTTATCCGACCGCTGATGTGTTGAGTGCGTATGAGGTTGTGCTGGAGCGGTTCACCCGGCCTGGCTCGCCGGTGATTCTTCCCACCCCCGCCTATATGCCGTTTCTCACCCTGACTCCGTTGCGGGGCAGAGAGATCATCCAGGTTCCGATGATCGAAGGCGAGGGGGGTCGTCTCGAGATGAATCTGGAGGGCATCGGGGCTGCCTTTGATCAAGGCGCTCACCTCTTTATTCTGTGTAACCCACACAACCCGCTGGGTCGGGTCTATAGCGAATCGGAACTTCTCGCTCTATCCCAAGTAATCGAGGACAAGCGCGGAATCGTATTTTCTGACGAAATCCACGCCCCCATCACCTTTGGGGAACACACCCATATCCCCTACGCATCGCTCAATGACTCGACCGCGGGCCACACCCTGACAGCGACTTCAGCATCAAAAGCATGGAACATTCCGGGACTCAAGTGCGCCCAGCTGATTGTCTCGAATGACGAACACCAGGCTGCGATGAAGGACATCGCGTTCATTGTTTCCCACGGAGCGGCCACTCCGGGAGTGGCCGCCAACGCCGCTGCCTACCGTGAGGGAGGTGAGTGGCTGGACGATGTGCTCTCGTATATCGATGACAATCGCTCTTTACTGTCCGAACTTCTTGCAACCCACCTGCCCGAAGTGACCTACCGGGAACCGGAGGGTACCTACATCGCCTGGCTCGATGCCAGAGGACTGCCGGACATCAAAGGAGATCGGTCCTGGGCGCAGTTTTTCTCTGACGAAGCAAAGGTGGGGCTGACCGATGGCGCTCTCTGCGGTGAAGCCGGAGTTGATCACCTGCGACTCATGCTCTCGACCCCCCACCACATTCTCGAGAAGATTGTCGTCGCGATGGCAGAAGCGATCCGGAAGCACGAGGGTTAACCTGTGGTCATGAACATCACCCACGAACCAGATGCTCATCGATACGTGCTCAGTGACGGTGATGAGTTCCTCGGTGAGGTGGAGTATCAGATTCAAGGCTCCACTTTGCTCCTAGTTCGCGCAGAAGTCCCCGTGGAAAAGCGCGGTCAAGGACTCGGAATCCCCCTGACGCGGGGAACCCTCGAGACCATTCGAGATGAGGGCGTCTATTCGGTAACCCCCCTCTGTCCCTACATCGCGAAATACATGATGAAGAACCCGGAGTTCGATGACCTTAAGGCCTAGGGCTTACGCCTGGGCAACACCACGGGTCGAAGGGGGTTCCCGACCTGTTCAATATCGACCTCAACTCCGTAGACCCGACTGACTCGCTCCGCAACAATCACCTCGGAGGGGGAGCCAATCGCCTCAAGTTTTCCTTCGACCACCATGGCGACGCGATCGGCATAACCGGCAGCTACGGAGAGATCGTGGATCA
>JALQXU010000073.1 GCA_023263045.1 Pontimonas sp. | reverse complement strand
TCGCGTCCTCGAAATCTTCGAGTGTGGGACCAGGGATGATCACGTCTGTCGTGGTTTTTGTCACCGTCATCGCACAACCTGGTTTTCCGTTGTGGGTAACGCGTCCGGGTCTCCGCGCCAATCTCCTGCTGCCAAATACTTGATGGCCACGTTGGTGAAGGCCACAACAGGAACCGCAAAGAGAACACCAGCGATTCCCGCCAAGTAACCACCCGCTGCAATCGAGAGCACCACAGCAAGAGGGTGGATGCGAAGTGCAGGTCCCATGATGAGTGGCTGGAGGACTTGACCCTCCAGCTGCTGGACCGCCAGAACGATAATCAGCATGATGAGCGCAGTCAGGGGGCCCTCATAAACCAGGGCCACCAAGATGGCCAAAGCCGCCGCCACGGTTCCACCCACAATAGGAACGAACGCACCCAGGAACACCGCGACCGCGATCGGAACGACAAGCGGTAGCCCCAGGAAGAAAGCTCCCAGACCGATGCCCAAGGCGTCAACAAAGGCCACCAGAATTTGGACCTTCACGAATTCAATCAAGGTCGACCAGCCCGAGCGCGATGCGCCCAGGATCGCGGGTCTTGCGAGTTTCGGGAACCATGACACGACGTATTCCCAAATCCTGGTTCCATCGTGAATGAAGAAAATCAGGGCAAAGATTGCAATACCGGCACCGACCAGCCACGACCCCACCGAAGACGTGACCGACAGAGCACCGCTGAGCACCCAGGACGAATCAATATTGAACTCGGTGGCAATGGTGGTGACCCACTCATTCAGCTGAGCCTCGGTGACCTGGAGGGGTGAATCGAGCAGGTACTGCACAAAATCGTCATAGGCGAGGATGGTGCGCGCCTGGAGCGATTCCCACCCTCGAACAACTTCGTTGATCACCAAATAGACCAACCCGCCGACAGCGCCGATAAACACGATGATCGTGGTTAGAGTGGCAAGCCAGCGCGGAAAACGCAGTTTTCGAAGCCCGATCGATACCGGAGCCGCAAGCGCTGCTAACAGCACCGCGATGAACAGCGGAATGATGAGGAAACTCAGTTGGGCAATGACAAAAAGGCCCACGGCGATGGCAGCAGCAATGAGGAGCAGACGCCACGACCATTGCGTGGCGCGCTCCAAACCGGCAGGAATCACCACTCGGGGACTCTGCACTGTGGCGCTCTTGCGCGTGCCAATCATGGATTCAGTCTAGGCGCCATGCCGGCGCCGTACACCTAGAAGCGTGCTTTGTTCTCCAACAAGCGCGCTACACGATCGCGAATGGGTGGGTGAGTCTGGAACATCCGGTCGATAACACCGGGCTGGATGGGGTCTGCCATCCATAGGTGAGCCATCGATGCTTGCTGTTTCTTGAGTGGCCTGCCGTATTCCCCCAGTTTCTGAAGCGCACTCGCGAGCGCTTCCGGATGGCGGGTCGTCAAGGCGCCAGTGGCGTCAGCGAGGTACTCGCGCTGTCGTGAGACTGCGGCTTGGATGAGCGCTGCCAACAGTGGCGCCAGAATCATGGCCAGAATGCCCACCACCAGGATCAAAGGGTGTCCGCCACCGTTATTGCGCCGCATTCCCCCAAAAAACGCCATTCGAGCGAGGACGTCAGCCAGAAGACCAATCACCACGACGAGCCCGAACACAATGGTGGTGACACGGATATCGAAGTTCTTCACGTGCGCCATTTCGTGCGCCATGACACCCTCGAGCTCCGAGTCATCCATGATCTCGAGCAGCCCTGTGGTCGCCGCCACCGCGGCATGTTCGGGGTCTCGACCGGTCGCAAAAGCGTTGGGTGCGGGGTCGTCAACTATGTAAACCTTCGGCATCGGTAAACCGGTCGTAATCGCGAGGTTTTCTACGATGCGATAGAGCCTCGGATTATCGGCTTTGGTGATGGGTTTTGCTCCTGCCATCGAGAGAGCCTGCTTACCCGCTGCGTAGTACTGGATTACGACATAGGCGAGAGCACCAATCAGGACACCGTAAAACACCACCCCTGTTCCCCCACCGGAGAAATACAGATCAAAGACATAGCCGAGCCCTGCAATCAGCACCACAAAGAAGGCCATGATGACCCAGGTGTTGCGCTTATTGGCCGCTATCGCCCGATACACAGCAGGGACGCCCTCGAACTAGAACTGGACGCGAGGGGCATTCGCGATGGCGGACGCATCCTCGACTTCAAAGAAGTCACGCTCACCAAAGCCCAGACTCTTCGCAAACAGAGTGTTCGGGAAGAGCAGTATGCGGGTGTTGAGCTCGCGCACACCCCCGTTATAGAAGCGTCTCGAGGCTTGAATTTTGTCTTCGGTATCAACAAGTTCGGCCTGCAACTGCAGGAAGTTCTGGCTCGCCTGGAGCTGGGGGTATGCCTCAGCGACCGCAAAAATGCTTTTCAGGGCGCTCTGCATCATGTTTTCTGCTTCGCCGGCAGCGCCAGGATCTCCTGCGCTCAGCGTCGCCGCACGCGCCTTCGTGACATCCTCGAACACTTGCTTCTCGTGAGCGGCATAGCCCTTCACGGTTTCGATCAGATTCGGAATGAGGTCTGCGCGACGCTTGAGCTGAACCGTAATATCGCTCCACGCCTCATCGACACGAACATTCAAGGTGACTAGGCCGTTATAGGTGACCCAGAGATAAATGCCGACAACCGCGGCGAGCCCCAGCACAATGCCGAGAATGATGAGTGATTCCATAGTGAAAGGCTAGAACGTTTGTCTGTGGAATAGGTGAGGGTGCCCCGGCAGGGACTCGAACCCTGACTGGGACGATTTTAAGTCGTCTGCCTCTGCCAATTGGGCTACCGGGGCCAGGGCCCCATCCTAGCGAGCGCCGACTTTATCCTTCGTGGCCTTAGAGGGTTCGCTCTGGGGCCTGGTTGCGAATTCTTCGAAGAAGTCGCGGGGGCGCTGCACTTTACGAACGCTGGAGAAGTCGCGACCCCAGAAGAAGTGCACCAACCAGTTGGTGAAGACGCGAGCTTTACGCTCCCACATCGGAATCGCGAACCCGTGGTAAAAGCGATGGGCAAACCACGCCAAAAGCCCCACGAGAGCGATATTTCCGCTCTGGAAAACGCCATAGCCCACACCCAAACCAGCAACAGCCCCCAGGTTCTTGTGGACGTAATTCTTGGGCTCTTCACCTCGGATTACGGCCACCAAGTTCTTCGCGAGAATCTTGCCCTGACGGACTGCATGCTGAGCGTTGGGAACGCAATATCCACCCACTCCCCCACCGGAGAGGTCGGGAACTCGAGCAACGTCGCCAGCAGTCCACATTCCCTCGAGGATGGTGTCACCATCTTCGACGCGAAGATCGGCTCTTGCGCAAATGCGCTCACGATCATCCAAAGGAATACCCGTGCCACCCAACATGGAATGGGCTTTCACACCAGCCGTCCAAATCACAATGTCGGTCTCGAGTGTCATTCCGTTCGAGAGCTGAAGTCTCCCGTCGACAGCGCTCATCAGCTGAGTGTTCAGGTGAATGAAAGCTTGTCGCTTCTCGAGGTTCTTGATCACCCACAGCGAGCTCTTGAGGGAGACCTCGGGCATGATCCGATCCATGGCCTCAATGAGGTGGAAGTGGGTGTCATCAATGCCGATGGTCGGGAACTCCTTCAGCATCGCCGACACCATGCTGCGCAATTCCGCGAAAGCCTCAATTCCGGCAAAACCTCCACCGACAACGACAACGGTCAAGAGGCGATCCCTCGCGGGACCTGGAGGCATATCCGCCGCGACGTGAAGGTTGTCAATCACACGGTCTCGCACGGAGACTGCTTCCTCGATGGTCTTCATCCCGATCGCGCAATCGGCCACCCCGGGAATGGGGAACGTTCTCGACACAGCTCCCGCGGTGATGACGATGTGGTCGTAATCCAAGCTGAACGACTCTTGACCTTCAGGGGTCACGGTCACGGATTTATTGGCGTGGTCAACACCGGTCACCCGCGCCGTGATGACGCGGCACTTGTTGAGGTGACGTCGCAGCGGAACAATCGCGTGGCGAGCCTCAATCGAGCCAGCCGCAACCTCCGGGAGGAAGGGCTGATAGGTCATGTAGGGGAGCGGATCGATGACGACCACTTCGGCTTCACCTCGGCGGAGAAGCTTCTGAAGCTTGAAAGCGGTGTAGAAACCGGCGTAACCGCCGCCGACAATCACAATTCGAGTCACAAGGCACCTAGGTGGGGAGAAAAAACACGACTCTGACTAATCTAGCGCTTCCGCAAGCGCCACAGAACCAGGGCAGTACCGGTCAAAATCA
This sequence comes from Pontimonas sp., assembly GCA_023263045.1. Lineage (GTDB taxonomy): Bacteria > Actinomycetota > Actinomycetes > Actinomycetales > Microbacteriaceae > Pontimonas. Next base: position 371 of record JALQXU010000073.1, on the reverse strand, counting down.
CGACACTCAGTGCGGCGGCAAACCCCACGGTCACGACATAGGGCACCAGGGACCACCTCGTGTCACTTCGTGCAGGGATTCGAGGGGGCAAAGCTTGTTCTTCCTCGGCCGCGGTGGATTGGGGTCCTAGCGGCACGACAATCGGGTTTCCTTCTTGCCTTCGGTGGATGACTACCCAGTCATCAATGGATCCGAGCGGGTTCGCACTGACGTAGGGAACATCTGCGGTGAGGGCGTCGTAGGCGTCAATCAGCCCATAGCCAGAGATGGGGTCGGGGATGGTGTCGGTCACCCGGTCGGCAGTCAGGAGCACCCGGTTGATGACGTTCGCTGCGTCCATGTTCGGGTAGGCGGAGCGCACGAGTGCCACA
>JALQXU010000072.1 GCA_023263045.1 Pontimonas sp. | reverse complement strand
TCGGTGCCTGCGTGTCGAGAGTCAACACAGTGGGTGACACCTCGGAGTATCCGGATTCTTCGATTAGGTCACCAGTCGCTGCGTTATAGAGCGAGTAGTCGATAGACAAAATGTCACCATCGGCAACCTCGGGTCCATCACCTTCGATAACGACGAGGCGCTGCGTCAGGACCGCTGACACGGGAGCGTCAAAAGTGACTTCAGGCGCATCACCAAACTCACCAAGAATTTCAATTGATTCCACCTCTGCACCGCTGGGGGAACACCCATCAGCGGTGGCAAGTGTCTCTTCGGCACTGTCGTCGGGAGCGTCCGAAGCGCAGCCTGCCAGAACAAGAGTGACCGCCAGGCCTGCGGCAGCACGGAGGGAATGCTTCACGAGAAGCCTTTCGATGAGGTCAGAGCAACCCGCCTATCCTGACAGGTCGACGCTATGCAATCAATGTGGAGCGGAGGACTCCGTGTGAGGTTCGTGGTGGACGGGGAAAATCACCGAATTTGCGATGAAGCACAAGTGATTCGCGCGACGATGTAGCGCAGGAATCTGGCTCAGATCACCCGCTGACACCTGAATTCTCGGCCGAAGGGTTACCTCCGTAATCTGCCCTGAGCCATCTGGTCTGGTCTCAAGCACCCCCGAGGCCTGATCTTCATAGGACTCCACGACGACTCCCGCCGCCTGTGCGACATGGAGAAAGCTCAACATGTGGCACTGGGACAGTGCCGCAATCAGCAACTCCTCGGGGTTCCACCTGGTGACATCACCATGAAACGCCTTATCGGAGGAGCCTTGAATCTCAGGCTTTCCCGAAGCCCTAATGACGTGGGCTCTGGAGTAGGCCTTGTAATCGCTCGTGCCACTTCCCTGGTTCCCCACCCACAGGGTTTCAAGATGAAAGTCATGGCGCCTCATAGTTCCACTCTAGGCGCCTCCCACCCGGGAATCACAGGGTTCCAGGTCTACACTGAGGGGCTATGACAGACACGCTTTCACAAGCTCCCGCGTCCAGCACTTCTGCGCGGATTATCACCGAAATTCCCGGTCCTCGCTCCAAGGAACTCCACGAACGTCGCGTCAAGGCCGTGAGCGCGGGCGTCGCCGCGACTTTCCCGATTTACGCCGCTTCGGCCCACGACGCCATCATCGAAGATGTCGATGGAAACCGTTTCATCGATTTCACCGGCGGTATCGGTGTGATGACCATTGGCCACACCAACGATGCAGTCGTCTCCGCAGTGTCACACCAGGCCTCTCAAGTGACCCACACTCTCTTCGCGGTCGCCGGCTATGAGCCCTACATCGAGGTGTGTGAGCTGCTCGCGAAACACACCCCGGGAAACTTCGCCAAGAAGTCGGTTCTCGTGAATTCCGGCGCGGAGGCTGTCGAAAACGCGGTCAAGATTGCTCGGAAACATACCGGGCGCAGCGAAGTCGCTGTGTTGCACCACGGGTACCACGGGCGGACCAACCTCACCTCGGCGATGAACTACAACATGCACCCCTATGGCACGGGCTTTGGTCCTCTCGCCGGGTCGGTGCACCACGCCCCCAACTCTTCCCCCTTCCACGATGGGCTTTCCGGAGCGGAAGCAGCGGAGCGCACGATCACCTATCTCGAAAAGCGTGTGGGAGCGAGCCAAATTGCGTGCCTGGTCGTCGAACCGATTCAGGGTGAGGGCGGATTTATCGTTCCCGCCGAGGGATACCTCCCGGCGCTGCTCGAATGGTGTCACGCCAACGGAATTGTCTACGTCTCGGACGAAGTGCAAAGCGGTATGGCCCGCACCGGCACCTACTTTGCCAGCGAGCATTTCGGTATCGAGCCAGACTTGGTCACCAGCGCTAAGGGAATCGGTGGCGGTATGCCGATCGCTGCGGTGACGGGTCGCGCCGAGATTATGGACGCCTCACACCCCGGTGGCTTGGGCGGAACATTCGGGGGAAACCCGGTGTCGTCTGCCGCGGTGGTCGCGGTTTTCTCCGAAGTCGACAAGCGTGGACTCTTGGCCGATGCGAAGAGAGTCGAAAAGACCCTCAAGCCCGCTTTGCTGGATCTTCAACAGAAACACTCCGTGATTGGAGATGTCCGAGGAATCGGCGCGATGCTCGCGATCGAATTTGTGGATCAGAAGACCGGTAAACCAGCGCCAGAGGTCGCCAAAGCCGTGCAGACGCACGCTCTGAACTCTGGTGTCCTGATTCTGACCGCAGGAACGTTTGGCAACGTGTTGCGATTCTTGCCTCCGGTGGTCATCACCGATGAGCAGTTGCTCGAAGCCGTCACCGTGATGGATGAGGCTCTGGCCTCTCTCTAAGCAGATGACAGAGCACTGGCTTGGCGCCAGCGACGCTGTGGTGGTTGCCGAGCTCATGCGTGATGGGCGGGCAGAATCCTTCCATCACGGTGTGGTCGCCGTCGTCGATTCAGCGGGCAACACTCTGCTGGAGCGAGGAAATGCAAAGGCCGTTGTCTATCCTCGCTCCACGCTCAAACCGCTGCAAGCAATAGCTGTCCTGGAAACAGGAATAGAGCTCTCCTCACTCCATCTCGCGCTCACGACGGCCAGCCATTGCGGCTCGACCCGCCACCGCGAGGCGGTGCTGTCTTTTCTCGATACTTACGGGCTAGATAGCCAGGCATTGCAGTGCCCCCTCGACCTGCCTCTGGGAAGCGACGAGCGAGCACACTACCTCGCGGAGGGACTAAGCCCCAGCCGGGAGGCCATGAACTGTTCTGGAAAACACGCGGGCTTTTTGGCCGCCTGCACCCATGCTGGATACTCACTCGAGGATTATCTGAGCCCCTCACACCCCCTCCAGGTGAGCATTCGGGAGACGATTTCTCGCTATGCAGGAGAAGACATTGCATTCTCGTCGCACGACGGGTGTGGTGCACCGCTCCACGCCATAAGCCTGGGAGGCCTTGCCACAGCAATCGCGCGCGTGGCGGCGGGAAATACAGCCCACGAACAACAACTGCTCGCTGCGGTCCGGGATAACTCCTGGGCCATTGACGGTGAAGGTCGCGACAACACCGTCACCATCGAAACATTGCGGGGAATCGCCAAGATCGGAGCCGAGGGTCTCGTTGTCATCGGAACTCCTGAAGGGGTGGCAGTGGCGGTCAAAATCTTGGATGGTTCCATGCGGGCAACCTCCCTGGTCGCACTCGCCGCATTAGAGAAAGCCGGGGCGATATCCGCGGAGCAAGCGACCGTTCTCAGCGCACGAATGACTCACCCCGTGACCGGTGGTGAAGCCATTATTGGGGGCCTGGAAGTCCGGCTATAATCTCAGAGGTGCAGGATTTTGCATGGTCCGCACCAGTTCCCTCACGATGGCGTGAAGGAGCCTCACAATCCCACAATCGAGGTGACATGTCATGAAGATTTCGGTTATTCGCGAAATCAAAAACAACGAATTCCGTGTTGCAATGACCCCGGCAGGAGTGCGCGATTTAGTCGGCGCCGGTCACGAGGTCGCCATCGAAACTGGTGCCGGAGTGGGTTCTGGAATTCTCGATGAGGACTACACCGCTGAGGGTGCAATCATCGCTCCTGATGCTGCCTCCGCATGGAACTCCGCCGACATGGTGGTCAAAGTCAAAGAACCCATCGCGAGTGAATACCAGTATTTCCGCGAGGACTTGGTGCTGTTTACCTACCTTCACCTCGCCGCTGAACCCGAACTCACGAAAGCTCTGCTCGAAGCGAAGACCACGTCCATTGCGTATGAGACGGTTCAAGGTCCGACAGGAGGCCTGCCTCTTCTGGCCCCGATGAGCGAGGTCGCTGGCCGTCTCTCGTCCATTGTCGGCGCCTCCACACTGCTCAAACCCGCCGGCGGTATGGGGCTGCTGGTGCCAGGTGTTCCGGGGACCCGACCGGCGAACGTTGTGGTGTTGGGTGGTGGCGTTGCCGGAACGAACGCGACTTCTGTTGCAGTCGGCTTAGGTGCCGACGTAACGGTCCTCGACACAAACCTGCAGCGCCTCAAGGAGCTCGATGCTCACTACGCCGGTCGCATCAAGACAGCCGCCTCTAACTCGCTCGAAATCGAGCGAGCTTGCCTGGCAGCTGATCTCGTTATTGGGTCTGTCCTGATTCCCGGTGCGAAGGCACCGAAGTTGGTGTCCTTGGACCTGGTTTCTCGCATGAAGCCAGGGAGTGTGCTGGTCGACATTGCCGTCGATCAGGGTGGGTGCTTTGAGGGCTCAAAGCCCACCACACACGCCGATCCCACTTTCGACGTTCACGGCAGCACGTACTACTGCGTCGCGAACATGCCAGGCGCTGTCCCGCAAACGTCAACCGTTGCCCTCACTAACGCCACAATGCGCTACACCAACGCCCTGGCGAACAAGGGCTGGAAGAAAGCTTTAGCTGATGATGCGGGGCTAGCACTAGGTCTCAACACCGATGGTGGTGTGTTGACTAACGACGCTGTGGGAGTTGCCCACGGGCTCGACTCAGTCAGTCCCGCCACCAGAATCTCTTAGCGACGTCAAACTGCTCGTTCCTCCACACCAGAACGACATCGTCGGGCACCGGAAGCGGAGGGGGATGAATCCTGCCCAGGGTGGCCCCTCTCACCTCCACCGGTGAGATCCGATCGAGAATGATTTCTTCGCATTCAAGAACTTCTTGCCAACGTCTCGCGAGCTCTTC
>JALQXU010000071.1 GCA_023263045.1 Pontimonas sp. | reverse complement strand
GGGTGGCAAACGCCACCCCGCCAATCTTTGACTTTGTCTTAGAAGTCCATTCCAGCGCCTGCATCTGCAGCGGCTGCAGGGGCTGGCTCTGGCTTCTCGGCAACAACTGCCTCGGTGGTCAGGAACAGACCGGCAATGGAGGCCGCGTTCTGCAGGGCAGAGCGAGTCACCTTCACTGGGTCGTTGATGCCGGCCTTGAGCATGTCTACATACTCACCAGTCGCAGCGTTTAGGCCCTGGCCGTCAGGAAGGTTGGCCACCTTCTCGGCAACCACGCCTGCCTCAAGACCTGCGTTCACGGCAATCTGCTTTAGCGGAGCTGAGATTGCAACCTGCACGATCTTCGCACCGGTTGCCTCGTCGCCCACTAGGCCAAGGTTCTCGAAAGCAACCTTGCCGGCCTGTAGCAGGGCAACGCCACCGCCGGCGACGATTCCCTCTTCAACTGCAGCCTTCGCGTTACGCACGGCGTCCTCGATACGGTGCTTGCGCTCCTTGAGCTCCACCTCGGTTGCGGCACCTGCCTTGATGACGGCAACACCACCGGCCAGCTTCGCGAGACGCTCCTGAAGCTTCTCACGGTCGTAGTCGGAATCGGTGTTGTCGATCTCCTGGCGGATCTGCTTCACGCGACCGGCGATAGCGTCGGACTCACCGGCGCCCTCGACGATAGTGGTCTCGTCCTTGGTGACAACGACCTTGCGTGCGCGACCCAGCATGTCGAGCTCGATGTTCTCCAGCTTCAGACCAACCTCTTCCGAGATCACCTGACCACCGGTGAGGATGGCGATGTCCTGAAGCATGGCCTTGCGGCGGTCTCCGAAGCCAGGAGCCTTCACGGCAACGGACTTGAAGATTCCGCGGATCTTGTTGACGACGAGGGTGGCGAGTGCTTCGCCCTCAACGTCTTCAGCAATGATCAGCAACTGCTTGCCGGACTGGATGACCTTGTCAACGATGGGCAGAAGGTCCTTGATTGCGGAGATCTTCTGGTTCGCAATCAGAATGTAGGGGTCTTCGAAGACGGCCTCTTGACGGTCGGGGTCTGTCACGAAGTACGCGGACAGGAAGCCCTTGTCAAAGCGCATACCTTCGGTCAGCTCCAAGGTGGTTCCAAAGGTGTTGGACTCCTCGACGGTGACCACACCTTCCTTACCGACCTTGTCGATGGCCTCGGCGATCAGGTCACCAATGGCGGGGTCCGCAGCTGAAATCGACGCGGTAGCGGCGATTTCCTCTTTGGTCTCCACCTCTTTGGCGATCTTCAGAAGCGCTTCAGAGACTGCCTCGGTGGCCTTCTCGATGCCGCGCTTGAGGCTGATCGGGTCAGCACCCGCTGCAACGTTACGAAGGCCCTCACGGACCAGTGCCTGAGCGAGAACGACGGAGGTGGTGGTTCCATCACCAGCAACATCGTCGGTCTTCTTGGCCACCTCTTTGACCAGCTCAGCGCCGATCTTCTCGTAGGGGTCGCTCAGTTCGATTTCCTTGGCAATCGAAACACCGTCGTTGGTGATGGTGGGGGCTCCCCACTTCTTCTCCAAGACGACGTTACGACCGCGGGGTCCTAGCGTTACCTTGACGGCATCCGCCAGGGTGTTGAGCCCACGCTCGAGACCACGACGGGCCTCTTCATCAAAAGCAATTAGTTTTGCCATCAGTTTCTCGTCCCTCCCGGACGTCTAGTGTGCTGTAGCTATTGGCACTCGCGTATTACGAGTGCTAATTGATTTTGGCACTCTCAGGCTGAGAGTGCAAGTGCACACCGGGAGTGTGTCGGACTAGTTGATGGTGAGGACGCCTGCCTCAACGTCGGAAGAGTCATTCGGGATGAGCTCAATCCAGGTGTTTCCCACACCCAGCAGGACCTCATCGCCATCCGCCGTGGTGAGAACAATCGGGGACTCCGGCGTTGCTTTAAACCAGTTGATCTCCGTAATGGAGCCACCCGTGGCCACCCATCCGGTCCCCTGGTTCACCAAGCGCGTGGTGGGGATGTCCTCCACCACGTCGATGCCCACCTGAAGGATCACGAGGTTGGTCGCAGAAATCTGGTTTCCACTCGAGGCTGAGTCAGCTGCACCGTTGGTTTGGAAACGCAGGAACGCTCCCTGGGTTCCATCCCACTCCCAGGTGGGACTGGAGAAACCACTGAAGCGGGGGTTGAGCGAGGCCACCGCGGAGCCAGAGGCCACCGCCGTCGACTCTTCGATGCTCGCAGCGTATGCGAACTGCTGGTCTGGCGCCGGGAGATCAAGATGTTGATCAATCAGCTCAGGGGCTTTCACCAAGACGTTGTGCGGAGCAACCTTCGCACTGGTCCGATAAAAAGTGTCCTCGGTGTCGGGCTGGCCGTGAATAGCGTTATAGACAGGTGCTTCCTGCATCATCTGAATGAAGCGAACCTGACCACCCGAGTAGGCAAAGACCCCACCAAACGGGCTCACGATTTCAGGATCCATCGGGCGAACCGAGCGGACCGGGCCGATCTCAGCGGGAAGGCTCGAGTGCCACACGGCGACGTAGCGGGTCAGACCACCCTCCACGAGTTCTTCAAAGACAATGTCCGCTTCATCGAGACCAACCTGTGGCCTCGCGGAGGGGTGGTTGTCGATCTTGGCCGAGAGGGCTGGGCGCGAGAGGCTCCCCGCCTCGATGGCCTCGCCGGTGAGTGCTGCCACGGTGGCGTTATCCACGATGGCTTCTGTGGTCTCGGTCTCACCGGAGGTGACGACCTCGTCCTCCGGAGAACTGGTGTCACTCGCGCAACCGGCCAGCGCGAGCGCGGCTACGGCAACAACAGCGAAAAGTGTGCGAGCAGTGGATTTCATGGGGTTACCTTTTTCAGATCGGGCTTGGGGGAAAGATTAGGTCGACTCGGTGTCGACGTAGTCGGCTCCGAGAACCACGGTGACGCGGGCTCCCGGATATGCAGTGGTCTGGACGACGGCGTCCGCGTCAAGATCCAACTCCCCAGCAATTCCCAGAGCGATGGCCTTATCGGCGTCCTCACTATACGCCACAACGCTTTGTTGGACGTCCGCAGAGTCAGCGTTCGTCGCGGTGGCTTCAGGCCAGCCCACGGCAACCAAACGCTCAACCGCACGGGCGGCCATTCCCTGGGTAGAGGTTCCATTGAGAATGGTCAGGGTCAAGCCTTCAGTATCGATTTGCGTGGGGTCGGTCACAGCGACGACTTCTTCAGGAACCTCGGGCTCCAGCACAACCGGCTCGTCCGCGGATTCTTCCTCTGGTGCGTCACCGGAGATGACCGGAATCTCACTGGCGTCCAACGTGAGATAGTCATCGCTTCGATCCACGAACCACAGTCCCGCGAGAACAAGAACAATGACGGCGCCAAGCCCGATTCCGATGGGGGCAAACACCGACCAGGACGAGCGCTGACGTCGATGAGTGCCGACATAGGAAAGATCCCGCTCGACGTCATCGAAACGATCGGGCAAGAAGGAGGTTTTTCCAGGCGATGCCATCGGAACCTACTTTCCTCGTCCTTCTCGTCTCCGAGCTGATGCCTCGAGACAATTTCTCACCAACACTGCGTCGTAGTGCACGGCAGCTTCGGTCTGGCACAGTGCATACACCCGCTGATAATAACGAGCCAAGGACAGTCCAAAGCGCTCCCTCACCGCAGACTCTTTATTGGGAATTGCGCCCCAATGGGCCCTCTCGAACTCCAAGAGCTCGATGTCACCACGGGCTAATTCGCTCTTATCGCTGCCTGCGCTCACCATCTCCCCTCATGATACGTCTGCCACATGACCACACAGGGGAGGCAACTACGCTAGTGAGCACTGTGCCCAAGTTTTCTCTCTCCCCCCTCGGGGCTCTCGTCGCGGTGGTTCTGGCTCTCAGTGCGTGCCAACCCGCCTCCTACCAAGCACCGGTGGCAAATCCTGAGGCCGCCGAGGATCGAGCGCCACTATCCGACATCGCGTGGCTCGATTCCCCCCAGGAGTGGGTGGGACCCTCCACAGCATTGCTGAGCGAGGTCGCTATCGACCCCATCACCGACGAGCCTGAGGTAAATCTCCCCACCACGGTGATATCGGATGACCTTTCAGGCCCGAGAGACGTCACAGTGAGCAGGGCTGAGCGCGTTCTCGCTCTGGATATGTCGGGCTCGCTCGCGGCAACAGTCTGGGCGCTCGGGTTGGGGGATCGACTGGTGGGCCGCGACATTTCCACCACGTTTCCCGGCGTGGAGGACCTGCCGGTGGTCACCGGAAGTGGTCACGCCATCTCGCCAGAAGCAGTCCTGGAGTTGCGACCCGACCTCATCGTGACCGATGGAACTATTGGGCCCCTCGATGTGGTGCTCCAACTTCGTGAAGCGGGCATCACTGTTGTTTTCGTGCGGGAACAACCAGGCCTCGAGGCTCCCTCAGCGATGGCTCGGTCCGTGGCCGATGTTTTCGGCATCCCCGAAGTCGGCGACGCACTTGCTACCAGGATTACCGACGAACTCGAAAGGGTCCTCGGGACTATTGCCGACAACACCCCCCAGGCACGAGACGAAAAACTCCGGATGGTGTTTCTTTATATTCGCGGTGCCAATGGCATCTATTACCTCTTTGGGCAAGAATCCGGTGCCGGGGACTTGATCGAGGGGTTGGGAGGTATCGACATCGCCACCGAGGTCGGCTGGACCGGCTTACGTCCGATGACCGATGAGGCTCTCATCGAAGCCAACCCAG
>JALQXU010000070.1 GCA_023263045.1 Pontimonas sp. | reverse complement strand
CTCTCACCAACATCATTTCTCCGCCTGTTCTTGCTTTTGCCCTGGGACTTCTCGCAGTCGCGATCAAGAGTGATCTGCGTCTCCCGGAAGCTTTTTACCAAGCCATCTCGATCTACCTGCTTCTAGGAATCGGCATTAAGGGTGGGGTCGCCCTACGAAACGCGGATTTGGCCGAATTGTGGCTACCACTTGTCACCACTCTCCTGCTTGGCATCCTGATTCCAATCCTCGCCTTCACTATGTCGGGTTGGGTCACTCGACTCGATCGCGTGAACAGAGGTGCCCTTGCTGCCCACTACGGGTCAACCTCGCTCGTGACTTTCACGGCCGCGCTGGTTTTCCTGGAGTCAAGCGAACGATTTGTCGAGGGATATCTGGTCACGTTGTTGGCGGTCCTCGAGGTGCCAGGAATCATCGTCGGCCTGCTCCTCGCTTCTCGAGGACGAAGCGAATCAGTGGCGTGGGGCGAATCTTTGCGAGAGGTCCTCTCCGGGAGATCCATTGTGCTCCTGGTGGGCGGTCTTGCTCTGGGGGCAGTGGCAGGCAACACCGGATTTGCCAGTATTGAACCCCTTTTCGGTGGCCTCTTCACTGGGGTGCTGACGTTATTCCTGTTGGAGCTCGGAATTGTGGCAGGGCGACGGTTGCCCGATGTGAAGAAAGCCGGTGGGGGTGTCGTGGTCTTCGGGCTTGGTTTCCCCGTCCTCGCCGGAACCCTCGGCGTGAGCACTGGTTTACTCTCGGGGCTCTCCGCGGGAGGCGCTGCGCTACTGGGTGTGTTGAGTGCGTCAGCGTCCTACATCGCTGCACCGACAGCGGTCCGGCTCGCTCTCCCAGAAGCTAGCCCAGGCATTTATCTGACTGCCAGCCTGGGTCTCACCTTTCCGTTCAATCTTGTAGCGGGAATACCCCTCTACATTTGGCTCTCCACCGCCCTCGAAGGAGTACTGTCATGGACTTCGTAGCTAAGAAACTCATCACAATCGTCGCCGAAAGCGCCCTCGAAAAGCGCCTCCTTGACGGTCTCCACGACTCCGGAATCAAGGGTTATACGGTCTCCACGGTTCACGGCGCAGGCCCCAGGGGACAGCGAGTCGGAGACTTACAAGGGGGCAATATCAAGATTGAGTGTGTTGTCTCAGAGGGCTATGTTGACACGGTCTTTGCCATGCTGTCGAAGGATTTCTTTCCGCACTATGCCTGCGTTGCATGGGTGAGCGACGTTGGTGTCTTCCGCGACGAGCACTTCGCCTAAGCTTCCTCCATGGCTGAACAGAAGAAGGGTTCCTCGGTATTTACAGACGCCGAGCGCGCCATCATGAAGGAGCGCGCGCGGGAAGCGCGCGAGTTCAAGAAACTCTCCGGTGAAGAACAGGTGTCCCGGAAAATCGCTGAAATGAGCCCCTCGGAGAAAAAGATGGCGAAAACCATCCACTCGCTCGTGATGGGAATCTCACCCGACATTACGACCAAGACTTGGTACGGAATGCCCGCCTACTATTTCCGCGACAAAGTCATCTGCTTTTTCCAAGCGGGGAGCAAGTTCGACAGTCGCTATTCCACCTTTGGGTTCCAGGAAGCCGCACACCTCGATGACGGGCCCTTCTGGCCCACATCCTTTGCCATTCTGGAAATGAACGAGTCCGTCAAGAAGACGATCACCGAGTTAGTCACCAAAGCGATTTCGTAAATCTCTCCAACCCAGCCTGAAGGACAGGCACCTCACTCAGGCCGGTCATGATGTTTCCGGCGCGACCACTTTCGCCGACCGACCCAGTCGGAACGATGAAAGGAATCCGAGAACGAGGAAGCCTGCTGCAAAATACGCTGCGATTCTCGCCCCGTCCGTGAAGGCCTCACCGCTCGCGCTCTGGACAGCATCCGCCGTCGTTTGGTCGACCTGCATCGTGAGCAAGGAATCAGAGATTTGCGGGATCGCGGCACCCGCTGAATCAACCACAGCATCGACAACGCCCGGCTGAATCGAGGAGGCCACTCCGAGATCATCAAGCCTGTTCTCCAGCGATGTTCCTGTCCCTGCGAAAAGCATGGTGCCAATGACAGCTATTCCCAGGGCTGAACCAATCTGCCGCACCGTGGACTGGGAGCCTGACCCTTGCCCAGTCTTTTCCATCGGAACATCAACCATGATGACGCCCGTGAGCTGTGCTGTTGCGAGTCCAACCCCGACGCCATAAATGAAGAGGAAGGGGGCAGTCGCTACCCAACCCGTCTCGGTTGAAGCAACTAGTCCAAAGCCCACAATGCCGACAATCTCGAGAAGGACCCCGATTTGAACGGCGCGCGCTGGCGGCAATTTGCCGGACAGTGCTCCACCAATTCCCGACGCCACGAAAGCCCCTCCCGCTAAGAAGAGAAGAACGAGGCCTGCTCCAATGGGGGTCATCCCCATCACGTTTTGGAGCCACAGCGGAATCGCGAAAATAAGGCCAAACTCCCCCATCGAAATAATCAGGGCTGCGAGTGACCCATTGCGGAACGAAGCAATCCGGAACAGATTGAGGTCAAGCAGTACACCTAGGTCCTTACGTTGGCGCCGAATTTCCCATAGAACGAAGAGAACGCCCGCAACCACCGCGAGCGTGAGCGCCACGGGTATCACGGAAAGTCCTTCGCTTGGCCAGGAGAAACCGCCGAGTGAGAACGCGTTCTTCTCGTTGACACTCCACCACCCGTAGACGCGACCCTCAATGAGGCCAAACACTAACGGACCAAAGAAGAGCACTGACAGGGCAGCCCCGATCCAATCGAGGGACTTTGTCTCCCCCGGAGCCCTCGACTCGATGACAAAGAGTGCAAGACCCACGACAATCAAGACCCCCAAGGGGACGTTGATGAGAAATGCCCACCTCCAGGTGAAGTCAGTGGCCAGCCAGCCACCAAGCACAGGTCCCACGGCGACCATTCCGCCAATCGTGGAACCCCACACTGCGAAAGCTATCCCTCGCTCCCTACCCTGGAACGTTGCGTTCACGAGTGACAGCGTGGTCGGAAGCACCATTGCGCCGCCGAAACCTTGGACTATGCGGGCAAGTATGAGGCTCGACGCGCCATCTGCTGAGCCCGCCCACACCGAGGAGGCAATGAAGATCAGGATCCCGATCACGAGCAGACGCCTTCGGCCTACCCTGTCTGCAAGGGATCCCCAGATCAACAGAGTAGAAGCAAAAACGAGAACATAGCTCTCTTGCACCCACTGAACCTCAGTGGAGCTCAAGGAGAGCTCTTTGATGATCTCGGGAAAAATGGTGTTGACGATGGTTCCATCGATAATCACAAGTGAGATGGCCATCGAGATAAACAGAAGCCCGATCCAACGGGTGCGAGTGGATGCCATGAAACGCTACTTCCCGCCCGAGTTTCACACCCCGGCATCGGAAAGCCTAGAGCATGGTCACACGACGGTCGGCCCGGGAGCTCGAAGATCCCGCAGATTCAGGCGATAGAAACCTCTACTTGAGCGGAGACGGAGGGATTTGAACCCTCGGTCCCCTTGCGGGGACTCCACCTTAGCAGGGTGGTGCACTCGGCCGGACTATGCGACGTCTCCTGGATGAAGCAGACTTCATCACTCGCACAACTATAGCGAGGTCACCCTTTAGCGCGGAACCGCACAGGTTTCATCACCTGCGGTTTGCCCCACTAAACCCTCGAGCTCCTCGGCAGACGGAGCTCCTGCTTCACCTGAATCAGTAGGCGACTCAACTCCAGTCGAGCCAAAGCCGAGCGATCCTTCCCCGACAGTGAAGGCCTCGTCCATCTGCAAGCGCTCGACAACCTCTGTCGCCAAGGCTTCATTGGGTATGACCCGACCGGGGTATAGCTCGGGGTCAGCGTCAAGGACGGGGTACTGAATGAAGACAATGTTTTCGTTGGGTATCCCTCGGAGCGCTCTGGCCATTGCCACCATCACGTCCACACTGGCCAGGCTGGTGGAGAGCACCATGGTTTGGGCAGCTGTTTGAGCTATTCCATAGAGTTTCCCGATGTCGTTGAGCACACCGTCTTGTTGCAGTGTGCGCACGAGCGCTGCCATGTAGACCTGTTGGGAGGAGATTCGAGAGAGGTCACTGCCATCTCCGACACCTTTACGTGTGCGAAGGAATGCGAGAGCTTGACCCCCTTCTAGCGTGTGATACCCCGCTTCGGGCAGATTAACTCCCGACCAGGGGTCGACCAGGGGTGCGCTCACGCACACTTCTACTCCACCAACAGCGGTGGAGAGCTGGGCAACCCCGGTGAAGGTCATGAGTCCCGCATAACCAATCTCAAGACCGGTCAGTTTTTCGAGAGTCAACGCAACACACGGGAGTCCACCGGTTGCCATGGTGGTGTTGAGTGGCTGCATCTTTTTGGGGGCAGATTCTGTCCCATCCGGCTGGGGGCACGCGGGTATATCGAGGAGCAGGTCCCTGGGAAAACTAATCACGACCGCTCGGTCGTGATTTTCGGAGACGTGAACCAAGAGGTTGACGTCATTGAGTTCGGAGTCCACGAACTCAAATTGGTCTCCTTGCCCAACACGCGTGTCAGAGCCGACGACGAGAACGTTGAAGCCACCCTCGATTTCTCCGATGGTCGGAAGGATTGGGTCTGGCGCATTGGGCAACTCCACTGTGACCAGACTGGATTGCAGGTTTTGCACGGTCAGGCCTAGGACGGTTCCCACACTGACGACCAGGATGGCGATGGCTCCCATGGCAAGCGCCGTCACCAACTGCCATCCTCCGAGACGCTTGTGGTGTGCGTGGAGGGGTTGCGGATAATC
>JALQXU010000006.1 GCA_023263045.1 Pontimonas sp. | reverse complement strand
CGGCGACGAGAACCGCTGCTTCATGGGCTGGGGTATCTACGGGCAGTACTTGTTCATCGACCCCACGAACGAGGTCGTGATCGCAAAGTTCTCGACGGAGCCCGAGCCGGTGACGGTGTTCTCGCGGCAGCGGCACCTTGCTTTGCTGCAGAGGCTCTCTCGGCTGGTCGCACAGGCGTTATAACTCTCGCCATGACTCCTCCCCGGAAAGACGCCGAAATCATTGACGGTTACACCATCAAGTACCACTCGAACGGGAAAACGCGCTGGTCGAAGGGCAAGGTCGTAAATGGGCAGCCGGAGGGCTACTGGGAGTGGTACCGAATTGACGGCACCATAAAGCGATCTGGACACTTCAGCGCGGGTGAGACCGTCGGTGAGTGGATCACCTTTGACAAGACCGGAGAACCACACAAGACGACCAACTACGATCGCACTGCGAATAACTAAAACGCGGGCAGTGGAATGCGCGGCGCGCAATCCCTGCTAAGCAGTAGTGGGGCGTGCGGGACTTGAACCCGCGACCGACGGATTATGAGAACGCGAATGTCTATCTGAGGTTCGCCGTGTTGGTCTCAAAAAGCCATCGAGTGACCGATTTGCTGAGCAACTTCGGTCGACGTCGGTAAGGAACTGAACCCATCTCGGTCGACTTTGGAAAAGATCGGCGAAGCGCGGTGGAGGGGATTTGGAGGGGACTCCTACAGACACAGATACTTCTCGTCTATTCGCTCGCGTCTGCCCATCGGCGCTGTCGCATGAGCACGATGCTCGCCGTGCCAGCGATGAGAAGCGCGCTCCCCGCGATGAAAAGCGCAGTTTGCGGGTCGGCTCCGGTCTTGGGAAGTGCTGGGACGACTTCGACCGTGACCTGGTCGGTGATCCCGCCCAGTGTCGCAGAAATAGTGTGTAGGCTCGCATGCGGGAACGTGACCGTGTGCCCGGTGATCTGATCGGTCGATACCGATGAGGTGTGAAGAGGCTATTCGGAAGTACGCATCGCACGGTCTGACCTGGGTCCAAGACGCGTGGGCGAACCCCTCAAGGACGTGAAGCTGCACTTCAAGTGGGTGCCTTGGCACAACGTGCTCAAGGAACTCGTTGGCTGCGGCTTCGCAGAGGGCTCCGAGTGGCGTGCCGCCGCGGCGCCGAATAATCTCGCCGTTCGGAGGGTGTCTCGGCAGAGCTATTCGCCGCCTTGAGAGCTGCGGTATTCACCCAACCCGTGTGGTAGTTCCAGCCGCTCAGAACCGTCGGCACGTCACCGGTCACAGTGCCGAGCCACTTGGCGCCCAAACTCCCGTCGGGGGTGAGGGATTCGTCGTAGCTCCCCCGGCGATCCACTCCGCGCTCGGATGCTGATCCTTCCACGATCCAACGATGCCCAGCAGCTCTTCGACGGTGGACGCCTCTCGCGCTCGCGGGCCTGCCGCTTCCAGGCCCGCGAACAGCGGGTGAGCATGGCCGTCGCCGAATGCCCAGGGGAGAACTCCTACTTCGAGGTCGATGAGCTCGACGTCGGGATCTTCGAGGTGCCGCTCGGACTGTTTGCCGAGCGGAAGTACCGTGCCTTCGCGAAGCACAATGGCATCGGAGTAGACGGGTGCCCCGTTCGCGTCGATCTCGACCAACGCCAGGCCGTTTCCTAGGACCGAGATTTGTTTGCTTTGAAGCTCGGAGGGTGTCATCGCTCGAGTACCACGGCGAGGCCCTGCCCGACGCCGATGCAGATCGCGGCCACTGCGATGCCACCGCCTTGACGATTTAGTTCGTGGACGGCGTGGCCAATGATCCGCCCGCAAGAGGCACCGAGCTGGTGCCCGATCGCGAGTGCGCCACCGTGGATGTTGAGCTTCTCCGGCTCGAGTTCCGGCCACCCTTTTCAGGCAGGCGAGCGACTGCGAGGCGAAGGCCTCGTTGAGCTCCACGAGGTCGACGTCAGCCCAGGTCTTCCCTGCCCGCGAGTGCCTTATTCGCGGCCTCGATCGGAGCGATCGGGAAGTCATCGGGATCGACACCGTGCGCGGCGCGCCCCGTGATCCGGGCCAGAGGTTCGGTGTCGAGCGCGCCTTCGCCGCGGAGTAGCACGGCCGATGCGCCATCGTTGATCGACGACGAGTTCCCCGCGGTCATCGTGCCGGCGGCAGCGAATAGCGCCTTCAGGCCAGCGAGCTTCTCGACGGTGCTGCTGTCGCGGATCCCCTCGTCGCGAGTGAGCTCGGCACCAGGAACCTGCACGATTTCGGCGTCGTAGAGGCCCGCCGCCCACGCTTCGGCCGCAAGCCGGTGCGGGCGTACCGCGAACTCATCTTGTGCTTCGCGCGTGATTCCCCATTCGCCAGCGATCTTCTCTGCCGATTCGCCGTTCGAGACGGTCCAGTGCTTCGGCAGTGCGTCGTTGACCATGCGGAAGCCGATTGAGGTGTTCCACAGCGTCTGGTTTCCAACGCCACGGCTTCGCGGACTTCTCGACCACGAAGGGTGCACGCGACTTCGAATCGACCCCGCCTGCGAGCACCAGCTCGACGTCGCCCGATTCGATCGCGTGTGCTCCCTGGATCACGGCCTCCACCGAAGATGCGCAGAGCCGGTTCACCGTCACTCCGGTCACGGAGGTCGGGAACGCGGCGAGCAACGTGCCGAAGCGCGACATTGCGGTTGTCTTCACCGGCCTGGTTCGCGTCACCGAAGATCACATCGGCGATACGGGCAGGATCGATGCCCATCCGATCGACCGCTGCTCGCATCACGAGCGTTGCAAGACCTCAGGTCGTACGCCGGAGAGGGCTCCTCCGGCCCGCCCGAACGGGGTGCGCACTGCATCGTAGATAAAGGTGGAGCTCATTGTGGTTCTCGTTTCTTTCGACGTAAGGCTCGGCTTTCGGCCGTGCTGTGCGAGGTGCTGGAGTCAGAGGTGAGACGAGGTAGGCGAGTTACTTGAATGCCGAAACCCCGGTGATCTCACGGCCGACGATGAGGGACTGGATAAAGTCAGTGCCCTCGTACGTGTGCACTACCTCCATATCGGTCAGGTGTCGGGCAACGTTGTTCTCGAGCAGCAGGCCGTTGCCTCCGAGCAGGTCGCGCGCGTCACGGCACAGATTGCGCCCTTTTTCACTGCAGAACATCTTAAGGAGCGAGGCTTGTTCGTTCGAGAGCTTGCCTTCGGTCTGCATCGCACCCGAGCGGAAGCACATAAGCTGCATCGCGGTAAGGTCGGCGAGCATCTTCGCGAGCTTGTTCTGCACGAGCTGGTAGTGCGAGATCGGGTTGCCGAACTGCACGCGCTCCGAGGTGTATTGCACGGCGGCCTCATACGCCGCGGTTGCGTGCCCCAGGGACTCCCATGCGACTGTGCTGCGCGTACGGTTCAGTACAGCCCCGACATCACGGAAGGACTGCGACTTCTCAAGTTTGTTCGCCGCGGGAATGCGGAGATTCTCGAAACTGATCTGTGCCTGCTGGATGGCTCGTTTGGCAATCTTGCCCTCGATTGCTTCAGCCCAGTACCCATCGGGGTAGCTGCCATCAGCGTTCTTCTCCATGATGAACGCCTTGACCTTGCCGTCTTCGGTGTCGCGCGCCCAGATGATGACGAGGTCAGCGACATGGCCGAGGCCGATCCAGCGCTTCTCGCCCTTGAGTACATAGTGGTCACCGTCGAGCGTTGCGCTTGATTCGAGGGCGACCGAGTCGGAGCCGTGGTTCGGCTCGGTGAGGGCGAACGCACCGAGCTTCTCGAGCTTGGCCATCTGCGGCAGCCAGCGCTGCTTCTGCTCCTCACTGCCGAGGAGGTTGATCGTGCCCATGGCGAGCCCCGAGTGCACCGCGTTGAAGGTGTTCAGGCTGCCGTCGCCGCGCGACAGCTCCATCGCGACAAGGCCCGCCTGCAGCCGGGTGAGGCCGGGGGCGCCGTAGCCCTCGATGGCGGTGCCAATGATGCCAAGTTCGCCGAGCTTCGGGAGGATCTCATAGGGAAAGTCGGCCTTCTCCCAGTACTCGTTGATAACCGGAAGCACTGTCTCGTCAACAAAGGCCCGTACTTTCTTGACGAGGGCGCGGTCCTCGTCGTTCAGGTACTCATCGACGTTATAGAAATCGACATTCACGTTCGAACTATTCAGCGCACTCATGCTGTTTCCCTTGCTGCTCTTTGCGTGGTTCTTGCGTCTTCGCGCACCACAAGCCAATTGCGCACCAGGTCGCTGTCGGCTCCCAGCGCAGGCGGCGCTTTGTCGTAGGTCGCGGGTGTCTGGGAGAAGGTGATCGGGTTTCGGATCCCGGGCAATGATTCGCTCCCAGACCCAGCGCGAATGATCGGATTCAGGCCGATGCGTTCCGCAAATTGCACGCCGGCGGCAACGTCTTGAATCGGTGCACAGGGGATGCCTGCCTCGGTCAGGCGTTCGAACCATTCGGCTGCAGTCGCGCCCGCGAGCGCGGTTTCGAGCAGCGGGCGAAGTTCGAGGCGGTTCAGGCTGCGATCGGGAGCGAGTGCGAATCGCGGATCCGTCAGGAGCTCCGGGGTGCCGAGCTCCTGGCAGAGTGCCCGGAACTGACGGTCGTTGCCAATCGCCAGAACAATCTCTCCCTGACCCGTAGCGATGGGTTCGTAGGGGTAGATGCTCGGGTGCTCGTTGCCCATGCGGGTCGGCACGACGCCGGCGATCGCGTACGCGCCGGTTTGATTGACGAGACCTGAGAGGGCCGAACTCATGAGGTTCACCTCGACGCGCTGCCCTTCTCCTGTCGCCCGCCGATGTGCCAGTGCGGCCAGGACTCCGATGCATGCATGCATGCCGGTGAAGACGTCCACAACAGCTACGCCAGCACGGAAGGGCTCGGTCTCCGGAGAACCCGTGAGGCTCATCAACCCTGATGCGGCCTGCACGAGCAGGTCGTACCCGGGGAGGTTCGCTCCACCGCTCGTGCCGAAGCCGGTGATGGATGCGTAAATTACCGAAGGATTGCCTGCAACCACACTCGCGTAGTCGAGGCCGAACTTCTCAAGCCCACCGGGTTTGAAGTTCTCAACGACGATATCGGCACGCGCAGCAAGTTTCCGCGCCACTTGAAGGTCGGCAGGATCACCGAAGTCGAGTTTGACCGAGAGCTTATTGCGATTGATGGAGAGGTAGTAGGTTGACTCTCCTTCATGCGCCGGGGGCATCCAGGCCCGAGTCTCGTCGCCGGCCGGGCTCTCGACTTTGATGACCGTGGCTCCCATATCGGCCAAGAACATGGTGCAATATGGTCCGGCTAATACGCGGCCAAAGTCTGCGACCACTATGCCGCTGAGTGGTCCTCGCCCGGAGCGCATGAGTAGGTCATCAAGCTTGCTTCGCTCTTCCACTATCTACCTCAAGATCGTTCTTCCGTCGGGCTGCGTGTACCCATTTCACAATGGCAGCGAGATTACTGACGGTCAAATACCTGTTCCACCCATGATTGATGCGTTAAGTGCATATGTCGCCTGAGCGCAATGCGTGGTGATTTGTTGCTGAATTTAGGTAGATTGTGTTCGCATATATGAGCCATTAGGTATCATTTGAAGATGGAGATCCACGACCTCAGGGTGTTCATCGCTGTCGCCGAAGAGTTGCACTTCGGCAGAGCCGCAAAGCGCTTGCACCTCGCCCAACCCCCGGTCAGTCGCACGATCAAGGCGCTCGAAAAGGAACTCGGGGCTGAGCTGTTCCATCGGACTACGCGCTCGGTGGCGATTACTGCGGCCGGCGAGGCGCTACTCGCGCCGGCGCGCCGCGTCCTCGCCGAATTGAAACGCGCTGCCGATGACGTGCGTGCGGCCCGGAGCGGCGAACTCGGTCGTGTCGGCATCGCGTTTGCCGGCACATCGACGCAGATTCTCGTCGGGCGGCTCTCTCGCGCCGTGAGTTCGCGGTTCCCCAATCTTACGTTGGAGTTTTCCAGCCAGAACTTCGCTCAACCGGCGCTCAACCGGCTCATCAACGATGAGGAGGACATCTCGATCGGGCGTTGGGAGTACATCCCGACCGGCATCGAGTCACGAGTTCTCATCAACGAGGATCTCGTTGTAGCAGTACCATCGACTCACCCGCTCGCCGGGTCCGAGTCGGTCAGGATGGCGGAGTTCGCCGATGACCAATTCGTGACCCTGCCACCGCATCCTGGGTCGGTTCTCACCGATAGACTCCTACGGCTCACCCACGGAGCCGGGTTCGAGCCCCAGATCGCGCAAGTCGCACCCGACACCTGGACTGCTCTATCCCTTGTCGCTGCCGAGGTCGGCGTACATCTCACCATCTCATCGGTGGCGGAAAACACTCACGCGCATGGGTTCTCATTCCTGCCGATCTCCGACCCCTTCGATGTCGTGCAATTGCGGATGGCTTGGAAGTCGGGATCGCATAACCCTGCGTTAGGTATTGTGCTGAAGCTGTCCGAAGAAGTCCTTTAGACGGGGTCAGCCTCCCGGGAATCCGATGAGCCCGGTTCGAAATTGGGTGGTGCGGAAACGAGCGAGCATCCCGGCTGATGGATGTTGATGTGCAGCACTCTCGCTTCCTGACCTTCATCACCTCCGGTGCCGCCGCGGTGCTGGCCTCTTTGGTCACCCGACACCCGCACAACGTGGTCAATTCATGCGCTTACTGTAATCAAAGATACGGGAATAGGTATTTGTCCGGCATCAGCAGCATGAGTAGATTTGACTCTGTCAGTCACCATCAAGGCTTGGCGATAAGGCCAGACCCCCTTGCGATCACAAGAGAGGAGACCTCGTGCACACGACCACGCTTGAGAAGCTCGATGATTGTGCCGGCTCCGCATACACTCAGTTCGCCGTCGACTGGCTCGGTGCGATCGCCCCGGAGGCCGTCGCCGACCCCGTCTTGACTCATGCTAGAACCCGCGGAAACCAGTCGAATGAGGAGAACCGGGTCTACCGATAACCACAACCTAGCGCCCCTGGCATCGCCGCCACGGGACAATGTAATGAAACGAGAGTTCACCCTCTGGTCGACCTTCTCGCTCGCGTTCGTCTTCATCTCCCCCATCGTCGCGATATACGGCATCTTCGGCCTCGGCCTCGAACTCATCGGTCCCGCCTTTTGGTGGGGTTGGGTGGTCACGCTCACCGGGCAGCTCACCGTCGCGATCACGCTCGGCGTGCTCGCCTCGCGCTGGCCCCTCGCCGGCGGCGTCTACCAGTGGTCGAGACGCCTCGTCGGTCCACGGTACGGCTGGTTCGCGGGGTGGGCCTACACTTGGGCGTTGCTCATCGCGCTCAGCTCCGTATCCTACGCCGGCGCGGTGTTCATGGCCCTGTTCTTTGACCTCGACGCCACCTCGACCGGAGTGCTGGTCGTACTCGCCGTTTTCTTCCTGGTCGTCACGACCGGCGTCAACATCGCCGGTCGTAGGGTCGTGAAGCTCGTCGCGACGGCATGCATTATCGCCGAAATCGTCGGCTCCATCGGTGTGGCCGTCTATCTTCTGATCTTCCATCGAGAGCAAGAGCCGTCAATTCTCTTTGAGGGATTGCAGGCCGCCCCGGAGACTCCGTTCATGATGACGCCCTTTGTGCTGCTCGTCGCGATCGCCGGCTGGTCGTTCCTGGGCTTCGAGAGCGCGAGCAGCATCGCTGAAGAGGTGAAGAACCCGAAGCATGCGGTGCCGCGTGCCATCGTGTACTCGCTCCTCGGCGTCGCCGCGGTGCTCCTCTTGACGAGCTTCGCGATCATTCTTGCGATGCCGGATCTGCAGCAGATCCTCGCGGCCTCAGAAGGGGACCCGATCATCGCGATCCTCGCGTACCATTTCCCGCCGATCGTCGTGAAGGTTATCCTCGCCTTGTTCCTCATCGCGTTCCTCGCCAGCCTGGTCGGCATCCAAGCCGCGAGTTCGCGTCTCATCTGGGCGAACGCACGGGAAGACGAACTGCCGTTCTCCGGCTGGCTGAAGAAGCTCCGCGGACCGAGTCGTCTGCCCAGCAATTCGATTCTGCTCACCGGCATCGTCTCGATCCTCGCGCTGCTGCTGCTGCAGAACGAGCACATCAATACGTTGCTCGTGGCCTTCACCACAGTCGGCTTCTACGCCGCGTTCACCTTCCCGGTACTCGGCCTCGCGGTGGCGCGCCTGCGCGGCACCTGGAAGCCCGGCGAGCGCCTCTTCATGGGTCGGTTTGGGCTGGGCATCGCCTGGGTTGCGCTGGTCTGGTTGGTCTTGGAGATCACCAATGTGCTCTGGCCGAGGGAGTCGGCCGACCTCTGGCTGGTCAACTATGCTCCGCTCATCGCCTCGGCCGGCGTGCTGCTGCTCGGCGTGCTCGTCTATCGCTTATCGCCCGTGGGGCGAGGTGTTGTGAAATCATCGATCGAGTCGGACGCGCATATTCAGGTCGTGTCCGCCCAGAATGAGGAGAACTGAGATGAACGCTCTCTACCGTTGGCCCGACTTTGACGCCGTCGAATTGCATCGTGCAAGATCTGCGCGAGTGCAGCAACTCATGCGAGAGCAAGAACTCGACGCCCTGCTGCTGGTCGGGCCCGACCACATCCGCTACGCGACCAGCTTCCGAGCTCAGCTCACCAACGAGGCGGAGTGGTTCACGGCGCTCGTAACCCGCGAGGGGGAGTCCGAAATTTTCCTGTCCTACATCGACGAGACGATGCTCGACCCCTACCCGGATCTGCCCTGGGTGCGGGCGGTGCACCCGGTGGCCTCCTGGTCGGCTGCGACTGCAAACCCGGTCACCTGGGTCGCCGCTGTCGCCCGCGCGGTAGGCAAGCTCGGAGCTCGGCTTCGCGTGGGTGTCGATTCGGTGGATCAGGGGCTGATCACCGGTTTGCAGCAAGAACTCGACATTGCCGTAGTACCCGTGGGGCTGGCGCTGCATCGTATCCGGCGCGAGAAGCACCCCATCGAGGTGCGACTGCTCGATGCGGTCTCGCGGGTCAACGCCGGTGCGATGGAGGCCGCGTTCGAGGCCGCGCGGATTGGTGGCACGGACCACGAGGTGCTCGCCGCAGCGATGGCCTACCAGCAGGCAGCTGGAGTCGAGTTTGTGACGCACTCGGTGTGCAACCTGCGCAACGGGACCGGGGACTGGTTCGCGGGAGGGCGCCGGTTCGCCGAGGGCGACCCGTACTTCTTCGACATCGGCTGCTACGGTGCGGGCGGCTACGCCTCCGATGCGGGGCGTACCGGCTTCGTGGGCGAGCCGAGGCCCGAGTATCTGGAGGCCTATGAGCACCTCCTGACCGCGTATCGCATCGCGCAGGACCTGGCGGTGCCGGGTGCGAAGGCGTCGACCCTGCTCGCCGCTTGCAACGACTACCTCGAATCGCATGGTCTTGCTCGCACCCCCTACGCCATCGGACATGGTATCGGCCTGCGCATCTGCGAGTTGCCGACACTCTTCTCGCCGGGGCTCATGGACGAAGATGCGACCCTCATCGAGGGCGAGGTCATCGCGATCGAGCCAGAGACGATGGTCGTGGTCGATGGCCGAGCGACCGTCCTTAAGATCGAAGACGACTTTGTGGTGGAGGCGAACGGACTGCGGCGACTGACTGAGGTACCCGGACCCGATGAGTTCGTAACGGAGTGAGTTTGTTGCACCGCTCGGCACTGAGGCCGCATTGGACCCGGTCCAGTCCACGAGATCGCTCGGAAAGCGGTCGAGTATCGAAGTGATGATATCGACGGCGGTCGAGGTTTCGGGGCGCGGAACAGCCGTATCGTCTCCGCGACCCCGAACGGTTTTGGGATCGCGGCCGTGAAGCAGTCCTCTTACTCAGGGGGCAGGTAGCGGGAGATCGAGGACGCCAGCGGTGCCAGCGCGTCCCGGTCGATCTGCGGGCGCGGCCGGATCGTGGTCGTTGAGCAGTGCTGTCCGCGATCTTCTCGTAGGCGGTGCCGAGCAGGAGCACCTGGACTAGCTTGTCGAACACCACTCGGTTCGCGACGCTCGGCCAGTGGCAGCCTTGAGGGTGCTCATCGATGACGGGCGGGATGAGCGCTTCGAACTGGTGCACTGTGGCTCAACCATCGATGATGGAACGGCGAGCACGAGGCGTCCTGTTGATGCCTGATGGCTTCACACATCCGTGACTCACCGGCCTCGTGCCCGCGTCACCTATCGGCGGAGGCTCTCAGTTCAACACCTCAAGACCGAGACGAGAAGCGGCGTGCGCTTGTCTCAGCCGGACACATGCGCCCACGGATCAGTCACGAGTGCCCATTTTTCGATAATAGGCATGCTACTGGACTACGACTTCGTCGAGTGCGTCCCGGATGCCGCGAGCGACGATGCGAAGCTCGTCTTTCGTGATGATGAACGGGGGCGAGATTTGCAGGATGTTGTTCGGAAGGTTGCGCAAGTGCACACCGCGACGCTCCAGAGCTCCGACGACGTCGAGTCCGGAAATGCCATCTGCGAGAACCACACCGCCCATCAGCCCGATGTGTCGCACGTCTTTCACGCCCGCATGGCCGCGCAGCTGCTCCAACTCATCGGCGAGTACGGGTTCGAGTTCGCGAACGCGGCCGAGCAGATCCTCGCGTTCAAGGATCTCGAGGTTCTTCAGCCCGACGGCTGCAGCGGTTGCGTGACCCGAATAGGTGAGGCCCTGATGCAGGATAGGGGCGTCGGCACCTTCGTAGAACTGCTTGGACACGCTCGGCGCGACGATGACGCCGCCGAGCGGCAAATAGCCGGAAGTGACGCCCTTCGCGAAGGTGATCAGGTCGGGTTCAAGGCCTAATCGTTCCGAGGCAGTCCACGTGCCGAGACGTCCGAACGCGGTCACGACCTCGTCAGCGATGATGAGGAAACCGAACTCCTTCGCGAGTTCCTTGATTCGCTCGAAGTATCCTGCCGGCGGCGGTACGACTCCCCCGACGCCCATGACCGGTTCGGTGATGAACGCGGCAATCTTCTCACCGCCGAACTCGCGAATGGTCCGCTCGGCCGCCTTGATATCCCATTGGTCGACAAGCAAGGTCTCGGGAATCAGGGTGCCGGGACCGAAGCCGTCGCGGTTGAACGCGAGACCGGCGACACTGGTGCCGTAGGCGTGCAAACCGTGGTAACCGTCCTTGCGGGAGACGACGGTGAGCTTCTCGGGTCTGCCCTGCAGCTGCCAGTGGCGGCGGGCCAGCTTGAGGGCCATGTCGACGGAGTCGGAGCCACCGCTGGTGAAGATCACCTTGGCGTCGTCGAACGGGGCGACGCTGGCGATCTTGTTGGCCAGGTCGAGCGCGGGCTGGTTCGCATACTTTCCGAAGATGTGCCAAGTCTCGAGCGTGCGGAGCTGCTCGGCAGCGGCTTCGGCGATCTCAACACGGCCGTGGCCGACGTTCGCATACCAGAGGCCACCCGCCGCATCGAGC
The DNA here is from genome assembly GCA_023263045.1 of Pontimonas sp. Taxonomy (GTDB): domain Bacteria; phylum Actinomycetota; class Actinomycetes; order Actinomycetales; family Microbacteriaceae; genus Pontimonas. Next base: position 7,885 of record JALQXU010000006.1, on the reverse strand, counting down.
AGACGCTCGCCCTCTGCTGTTGTGATATACGCGCCCTCGCCCTTGACGATGACACTCTGCGGGCCAGCGAGCACGGTCGGCATGTGGGCCTGTGCGCTCCACATTGCGTTCTTCTTCGGCATCTATTTCTCCTTGCCTGGGTGAGTTGTTATTTCGCCGTTTGGCGCGTGTCACCTATCGCGCCGCGTCAATCAGTGGCCTTCGAGGAGCCCCGCACCGCTGTCGCGTCTGACCTCGGGTGGGAGAGCGGCCACGGAGATGCCGAGGACGATCACTTGTATCCTTCAATGCGTTTCCTGGAAGCGTTCATGAGTGCGTGTGATCAGACACCGGTTCTTGCTGAACTCTGCGGTGGTCGAAGAAGCCCTTGCCGCTCTTACGTCCGAGTTCGCCCGCTGCGACCTTGTCACGCAGAATCTGCGGTGGCTCAAATCGATCCCCAAGCGTTGACGCGAGGTATTCGGCGATCCCAAGCCGCACGTCGAGACCCACAAGGTCAGTGGTCTGCAGCGGACCGGTCGCATGTCGGTAGCCGAGCACCATGGCGGCATCGATGTCTTCAGCCGATGCAACGTCCTCCTCGAGCATGCGCATCGCTTCGAGAGCGAGAGCAACTCCCAGTCGTGAACTCGCAAATCCGGGGGCATCTCGTACAACAACCGGCGTCTTTCGCAACCCCTCGGCCCAGGAGCGTGCGGCATCGACAAGCGCATCGTTAGTCTCCTTGCCGACGACGACCTCGATCAAGGTGGACGCCGGAACCGGGTTGAAGAAGTGCAGGCCGATGAATTGAGCCGGGCGCTCGAGCTCATCGGCAAGCTTCGTCACTGACAGCGATGAGGTATTCGTTGCGATAAAGGCGTTCGTAGCGACTCTCTCCTCGACAGCGCGGAGCGTATCAACCTTCAACTCGAAGTTCTCCGGGACAGCTTCGATCGTGAGTTCGGCCTCGGCCAAGAGACCGTAATCTACCGATACAGTAAGACGGCTCAGCAATACGTCGAGTGCGGGCGCGGTAGGATCCTTCGCCACAGCCTTCCCAGCGATGTCCTCAAGTCGAGCTCGGGCATCGGCCGCTGCACGGTTGTCACGTTCGAGCACCGTGGCAAACGAGCCGTTCACCGCGAAGGTGAGTGCGATCCCGGCGCCCATCCGTCCGCCTCCGACGACGGCGACATTCTTCGGCAATGTCATGGCTCAACGCCCCTTCCGTTCACTGCGCTTCTGCAGGAAATCGTCCATTCGCGCCTCTTTCTCCGGGGATTCGAAGAGCAGCGCCTGCGCCAAGTTGTCGATAACCGGATGAGCAGCCCGAGGCGCGTGGATCACCTGCTTGGTCACCCGGATAGCCAGCGGATCGAAGCCACCGATGCGCTCGGCGAGTGCGTGCGCTCGTTCAAGGAGCTCCTCCGGTTCGCACACCTCGGTGACGAGGCGGATGCCGAGGGCCTCGTCCGCGGTCAAGACCCGGCCGGCAAGCAAGATCTCCTTCGCGGCGGGTTCACCGACGAGTTCGACGAGACGCCAGCAAGCGCCGGCCGCCGCGATGATGCCGAGATTCGGCTCGGGGTTGCCGATCTTCACCCGCGTTGTCGCGATACGAAAATCAGCGGCGTAGGCGAGCTCGGCACCGCCGCCGAAGGCGAAGCCATCGATCGCGGCGATGACGGGCATGGGCAGCGCCGCGATGCGCGCGAAGATGTCCGAATTGATTCCGCGCAGGGCATCGTGCCGTCGGCGCTCCCTCAGCTGGGAGATGTCGGCTCCCGATGCGAAGATGCCTCCGCGCTCGGTCTGTGCGCCCGTCAGTATCAGCACCTTGGGTTCCCGTTCGAGCAGCTCGCAGACATCGTGCAGCTCATCGACCATGATCTGATCGATCGAGTTCAAGCTCTTCGGTCGATCCAATCGCACGATGACACGGTCATCGAACTGCTCGACTTTGAGCGTTTCCACCCGGACCTGCCTCTCTCAACTCATATAGGGCGACTTTGATCGACCCTGAAAGCAGTTGACACACTCAAGCTTGGTCTGGAATTTGATAATTGACAAATACCCAATAATCCTTATTCGATAACAATCTCGGCATAAAGTATCGCGTGAAGGATGTCGAAGGATGGAACGCGGGGTCGCTCAAATTGATCCTCAATCCACATGAGATGGGGATGATTTGGTATTTGTGGTTGCATGAATCTTCGTGAGAAGGTGGATCGGGCGAGTCCTTGGGCATCGTTGCCCGCGAACTTTCGCGATCACACACCGAGGCATGAAGGAGCGTTGTTGCACTATGGGTGTCTACACGACTGTCAATCCGGCAACCGGCGAGAAGGTCGCAGAGTTCGCCGAGGTCACTGATGGCGAGGCCCGGACCGCCGTCGACCGGGCCGGAGACGCCTACCGAAGTTGGCGACGTACCGAGCTTCGTGAGCGCATTGATGTGGTCAAGCGGATCGCCGAGTTGCACCGCGCACAGCGCGAGGAACTCGCCGGACTGATCACTCTCGAAATGGGGAAGCCGATCGCGCAGGCGCGAGCCGAGGTCGAACTCGTGGCGAACATCTACGATTACTACGCCGATCATGCTGAAGAGTTCTTGGCGGATGAGGTGCTGCACATCACCGGGCCCGGCACCGCCGTTGTCAAGACCGAACCCATCGGTGTGCTCATCGGAATCATGCCGTGGAACTACCCGTACTACCAGGTCGCCAGGTTCGCAGCTCCAAACCTGATTCTGGGCAACACGATCCTACTCAAGCATGCGCGCAACTGCCCGCAGTCGGCGCTTGCCATTGAGCGCGTTTTCCGCGAGGCGGGTCTGCCCGAGGGGGTGTACGCCAATGTGTTCGCGAACAACGAGCAGATCGCGCAGATGATCGCCGATCCCCGTGTGCAGGGGATCTCGCTCACCGGCTCCGAGCGGGCGGGGTCTGCGGTCGGCGAGGTCGCAGGCCGTCAAATGAAGAAGTACGTACTCGAGCTCGGCGGTTCCGACGCATTTATCGTGCTCGATGACGCCGATCTCGATGCTGCTGCGGCCGCTGCCGCAGTCGGCCGGTTCGCCAATTGCGGGCAGGCCTGCACTGCGTCGAAACGCTTCATTGTGCTCGAGTCCGTCTATGACGAGTTCCTGTCGAAGTTTCTTGAGCAGAGTCGCGCGTGGGTGGCGGGTGATCCGACTTCCGATGAGACGAAGCTCGGACCTCTTTCATCCACGGCGGCGAGGCAGGATCTGGTGGAGCTCATCGATGACGCGGTCGGGCGAGGCGCCACGGTACACCTCGGCGGCGAGATCCCCGACTCCCCGGGGGCGTATTACCCGGCCACGGTGCTCTCAGGGGTCACGAAAGAGATGCGAGCCTACGCCGAGGAGCTGTTCGGCCCGGCTGCGGTGGTGCACCGTGCGAGTTCGGAAGAGGAGGCGATCGCGATCGCCAACGACTCGCCTTTCGGCCTCGCAGGATCGGTGTTCTCACGTGATCTCGAGCGTGCGCAGCGTGTAGCCGGGCTGGTCGAGACCGGCATGGTGTGGATCAACAGCACCAGCAAAACAGCACCTGATCTGCCGTTCGGTGGCGTGAAGGCCTCCGGTGTGGGGCGCGAGCTGGCGCACTACGGCATCAACGAGTTCGCGAACAAGAAGCTCGTTCGCGTGCCCGAAGCTGCGAACTGAGGGGCGAAAGCAGAACATGAAACGGTCTCGGGGAATTCCTCCCGGAGACCGTTTTGCTATCGACTTCCTTCGTTCAAATGAGAGTCGGCTGATCCCAGATCGCGAGCGCCGTGCCGATGCTGCGATGCTTGGCGGCCCAGGGGGGTTCGCCTGAGTTGACCGGTTTAGTGCCCCGCACCCGAGCCGTCGAGCTGAGTCAATAGTTCACGCACCTCTCCCGGTATCGCGGCCGGAACGACGTGCTCCACACCCTCGATCGAGACCACCCCGTCTTGTACCCGGGCAAGCTGCTGCACAAACTTCTTCACCGACACACCAGTCATTTCTTGCACATGTCGTGAGACCGCGATCGCGCAGAACACGACCGTGAGGTGTGCCTCGATCTTCTCCCGTTGCCGGTGATAGATCGGCCTGGCTTTGAGGTCTGTCTTCGCCATCCGAAACGACGCCTCGACGTTGAATAGCTGATGGTATGCATCAATCACTGTCAGCGCGGGCGCAGTCAGGATCGGCAGATTCGTGACATACCCCTTTATCCCGGCCCGCTGCCTGGCTGACTCCACCAGAGCCTCATCAATGCTCTTAACTGCGCCACTGATCTTCAAGAACCGACCCTTTTTCACGGGTGTGGCCCCAGCAACTACCTTCTGCGCTTTCTCAACTTGTTTCTCGATGTTGCGCAGATCCAGGCGGGCACGTTTCTCACGGTACTGGTACACCACCCGCCGTTCACGCCTCGTCTCGCCACGACCAAACCACTGGCGAGACTCAAATACCTGCCCGTCAGAGAGTGCAGAACCGTCGTGCTGGTACTCGGCGACATCTGGTGGGGTTTTCGCGATTCTCGAGCCGACAATGAATGAGTAGCCGGCGTCTTCTAACGCGAGGAGGTTCGCGGCTGACAGCATGCCTGCGTCACACGCGACACTCACGGTCGCTTCGGGATGCTGCGCTCGGAACGCGTCGAGTACGGGCACGAGGGTGAGCGTTTCGGCTTTGTTTCCTTCGAATGAATGCAGCTGCAGTGGGAACCCGCGTTCGTCGACGAGGAGCCCCACCACGATCTGGGGTTCGAGCCTGCGCTCTTTGGACAGGCCAGGCTTACGATACTCATCCTCTTGCTCGACTTGGAAGAACAATGTGGTGACGTCGTACAACACGAGTGTGAGGTGTTCAGTCCCTCTGAACGCGACACAGGCGGCAGAGAACTTGTCTCGATAGTCATTGTCTGCTGCTTGGTTCAATGACCGGTGAATGCCACTATTCGAGGGGGCTTTGAGGCCAAGGTTATCGAGAATACGGATCGTGTCGAGCTTGGAAGCGGGCTCGATGATGCGCGCGATCACGAGGTCACGAAACACCCGGTCATTCACTGCATCGGTGAAGCCGAGCTGATCGTACAGGTCTGCGAGAGTGTCGTAGAGCAGACGCGAGTAGGAGTGGTGCATCGTGATGCGCGGCACGACAGGATCGGCTGGGGTATCGATCTGGAGCTCTGCCTGCCCGGCAGCCTGAACGCGTTCCCTGATGCGAGTCTTCGCGGTCTGGACCATCAACTCGAGTTCCAGATCAGTGTGCGCGGAACCGATATGTTCAACGATGCTGCGCACCCCGCGCGTCTTCGACGCGATCTGCACCGCGGTCGCACCCGACCCGGTTTTCACACGGCGCACGTATTCACCCATACAACCAGGGTACAAACACGCCCCTTAGTGCCCCACTCGCCCCACTACTCCCGCATAAACAAGCCATTCCCAGAGCCAAAATAGACGAAACCACCAAAAAGCGGTCAACTCAGGGTCTATGATCGCCACGGTCACCCTGCTTCGCTTGGATTCAGAGGCTGCTCAGATCCAGGAGGCTCCTCAACTCCCAGTAGGTGATGATTCTCCTGGTCCCATGTGGCTAACGGAAGGGGCTATCTGGTCGCACATACGACCACTCGCCATTGCCTGTGAACTGTCAACCCGGTCTAGGACTCTGCTCCAACCCGGAGAGACCCCGGAGCTTCCACGACAATCACGGTTACTCGAGAAATGTCCATGGCTTCACGGATCGCACGTTCGAACTCCGAAGGATCAAGCGCTATCAAGACGTGCGCCCCAAGGCCCCGCGCGATGGCCGAGAAATTGGCTGCGCTCGTTCCTACGCCGACCGGTGGGATTGCCGCCCGTTTGAACGAGGCCTCGATCTCCTTGTATCCATCGTTCACCCAGATGACGAGGGTCAGTTGTCGACCGAGGTCAGCTGCCGTCGCCAGCTCTGCGATAGTGAAGAGCGAGCTGCCGTCTCCAGCGAGCGCGATCACCGGCCTCTCGGGAGCGGACACCGCGGCTCCGACCGCCATTGGAAGAGCCGGCCCCAGGGTGCCGAATCCATAGGGCGACATCCAGGTCGTCCCGGCGGGCAGCGGCATGAACTGGTGCGCCTGGTAGGCGAGCTGTGCCGAATCGGCCGCGACGATCGCGTTCTCCGGCAATCCGCGGTGCAGAGCTTCGAACCATTCTCGATACGGGTCGGCCTGCCTCACCCCGGCCCAGTCGCGCTTGGCCTCCGTGACGCGGGTGGCTCCGGATCGCCTGCGGACCCCATCGGCGGCATCCCCGATGAGCGGCAGGAGTGCCTCGATGAACATACCGGCGTCGGATCTGATGACGGGTTGGATCTGATCGGCATGCGAGACATTGGGATCGAGGTCCACTCGGATCAGGTTGCGCAACGTGACAGGATCCGCCCCCGTGAAGATGTATTCGACATCGGAAAGCTCGGTTCCGATCGCCAGCACGGCGTCTGCTTCTTGCAGCAGTGTCCGCGTGCCTGCGAAGGGGATCGAGAGGTCGAGGTTGAGCGGATGATCCTCCTCGAGCAGACCCTTGGAGTTGGCCGTCGGCAGCACCGGCGCGTCGAGCAACTCAGCGAGATGCTTCAGCAGGCCGCCATAGTTGCGGCACCCACCGCCGGCGATGATCGCAGGAGACTCCGCTGCAACCAGCTGCTGCGTGACGGCTTCCAGTTCCGATGGCGCTGGTTCTCGTGGTTTGGGCGGCGCACTCGCGCGAAGCTGCGGGAGGTCACCCACCTCCGAGGCGAGCACGTCGAGCGGCACACCGAGGTAGACGGGGCGGGGTCGGTCGGTCGCCCATCGTGTGTAGGCCTCTTCGAGCGAGTCATGGAACTCCTCGATCGTCGAGACGTTCCTGCTAAACAGGGTGTAGGGGCGCAGGGTATCCGCCACGTCAGGAGTGTCGTGGAGCGTTCCCCGATGTTTGCCAACCTGAACGCTCTCACCCCGATCGCTCAAGCATGGCACGACTCGCAGCCGATGCTCATCGTCGCCTCCACGGTGGAGAGCGCCCAGGTTGGCAAACATCGGGGAACGCTCTGAAGCCGGCTCTTCACAGCCTCGCCGGTGAGGCGTAAGGTGGAAGAAGTAGGCGGAACTCAAAGGCGCAGGAGATCCATCGGACAGGCTGTGTCGCCCGGACCATCACCCCGGTGATGGATGAAACAGTAGGACCGGCCCGCCGAACCCGATTGGTCATCGGAAGCACAACCCTGTATCCCCAGGAGGCTCACGATGATGATTCTCGCTTTGCTCATTACGGTAGTTCTGTTCCTCGTCTACCTTTATCTGCCGGGCAAGATGCTGCGCCGATGGCTGCGCAGCGAGCGCGGCTTCAAGTACGCGCTCCCCGCGTCGCTGCTCGCGGTGCCCTGCTGGCTGTTTGCGATGTGGCTCTACGAGCTGGAGCAGGCCGGTGAGGTTGGTCGTTGGGCCGGTATCTTCGTTCTCGGCTTCGGGTTCAGCGCCGCCCACTTCGCGTACCTCGGAGTCGAGAACCTCTTCCTTCGCGCCTACATCGGTGTGTACAAGGCGGTGCTGCGTCGCAGGATGTGCCGGGAGGTCGCCGCCTGGGTTGCTGCCGAGGAGGCTCAAGCCGATGCTTTGCGCGAAGCGGTAGAGCCGCGTCTGGAGGAAGGGGTTCGACGGTGACCCCGACAACCGCTCCGGTGAGTCGAGCCGGAAAAGAAAGCGCCCCCATGAGTATTTCTACTCACGGGGGTTGGCTCAATCACTGTGCAGGGTGCCGCTTTCACGCCCCTGCTTCCACTCTCTAGGATAGGTGAATGACCCCCTCCCCGCAAGCAGCAGCACTTGTGCTGCCGGGGTTATCGAACGCCCGAATCGCCCCATATCGTGCAGCCACGAAGAGC
>JALQXU010000069.1 GCA_023263045.1 Pontimonas sp. | reverse complement strand
GGTGGACCGCGCTTCGGTGAGATGGAGGTGTGGGCTCTCGAGGCCTACGGCGCCTCCTACGCTCTGCAGGAGCTCCTGACCATCAAGTCCGACGACATCCTTGGCCGCGTGAAGGTCTACGAGGCGATCGTCAAGGGCGAGAACATCCAGGAGCCAGGAATCCCGGAGAGCTTCAAAGTTCTGATGAAAGAGATGCAGTCGCTGTGTCTTAATGTCGAGGTCCTCTCGGCGGATGGCCAAGCCGTCTCGCTCAAGGATTCTGATGACGAGCTCTACCGCGCCGCGGAGGAACTCGGTATCAACATCTCGACCCGCTTCGAGTCTTCGTCCGTGGACGAGATCTAAGAATTCCATCGACTAGAGAACAACGAGAGAGATTAATCGTGCTGGAAGCAACAACATTTGACGCCCTGCGTATTGGCCTTGCCACATCCGAGAACATCCGTGGCTGGTCGTACGGTGAGGTCAAGAAGCCAGAAACCATCAACTACCGCACCCTGAAGCCTGAGAAGGACGGTCTCTTCGGAGAGCAAATCTTTGGCCCCAGTCGTGACTGGGAGTGTGCGTGTGGAAAGTACAAGCGCGTGCGCTTCAAAGGAATCATTTGTGAGCGCTGTGGCGTTGAGGTCACCAAGTCCTCAGTTCGTCGTGAGCGCATGGGTCACATCGAGCTCGCCGCTCCGGTCACCCACATTTGGTACTTCAAGGGTGTTCCGAGCCGTCTGGGTTACCTCCTGGACATGGCTCCGAAAGACCTCGAGAAGGTTATCTACTTCGCCGCCTACATGATCATTTCGGTCGACGAGGATGCTCGTCACCGTGAGCTTCCCGAGCTCGAGAAGGAACTCCAGCTGGAGATCAAGCAACTCGAGAAGGAGCGCGACGCTGCTCTGGCCGAGCGCATGAAGGAACTCGAGGACGAGCTTGCTGGCCTGGAAGAGTCTGGAGCGAAAGCTGACCAGAAGCGCAAGGCCGATGATGCTGGAAAGAAGGAGCTCGCCTCGATTCGCAAGAGCTTCGACGACGACATCGCTCACCTCGAGCGCGTCTGGGAGGACTTCCGCGCCCTGAAGGTCGGTGACCTTCGCGCTGAGGACGCCGTGTTCCAGGACGTTCAGGACCGCTACGGAATGTTCTTCGAAGCCCACATGGGTGCAGAGGCCATTCGTCGCCGCCTGGAGAACTTCGACCTGGAGGGTGAGGCTGAGAAGCTCCGCGAGGAAATCGCGAGCGGTAAGGGTCAGCGCAAGATCCGTGCCATCAAGCGTCTCAAAGTCGTGAGCGCGTTCCTCTCCACCGGTGCATCGCCCGCGTCGATGGTCCTCGAGGTTGTCCCGGTCATTCCGCCGGAGTTGCGTCCCATGGTTCAGCTCGATGGTGGCCGTTTTGCGACTTCCGATCTCAACGACCTCTACCGTCGTGTGATTAACCGAAACAACCGTCTGCGTCGTCTGCTTGACCTCGGTGCTCCCGAGATCATCGTGAACAACGAAAAGCGCATGCTGCAGGAAGCTGTGGACGCTCTCTTCGACAACGGTCGTCGTGGTCGTCCGGTCACCGGAACCGGTAACCGTGCCCTGAAGAGCCTCTCCGACATGCTCAAGGGTAAACAGGGTCGATTCCGCCAGAACCTTCTCGGTAAGCGCGTGGACTACTCCGGTCGTTCCGTGATCGTGGTGGGTCCCCAGCTGAAGCTCCACCAGTGTGGTCTGCCAAAGCTGATGGCTCTCGAGCTGTTCAAGCCCTTCGTAATCAAGCGTCTGATGGATCTCGGTCACTCGAGCAACATCAAGAACGCGAAGCGCATGGTGGAGCGCTCACGCCCCGAGGTGTGGGATGTTCTCGAAGAGATCATCCGCGAGCGCCCCGTCTTGCTCAACCGTGCACCCACCCTGCACCGCCTGGGTATTCAGGCATTCGAGCCCCAGCTGGTCGAAGGTAAAGCTATCCAGCTTCACCCGCTGGTCTGTGCAGCGTTCAACGCTGACTTCGACGGTGACCAGATGGCAGTCCACCTGCCGCTGTCTGTCGAGGCACAGGCTGAAGCTCGCGTGCTCATGCTCGCGTCGAACAACATCCTGAAGCCCTCCGATGGTCGCCCCGTGACTGTTCCTACCCAGGACATGATCATCGGTCTGCACCACTTGACCACTCTCAAAGAGGGTGTCGAGGGTGAGGGTCGCGCGTTTAGCTCGGTCTCCGAGGCGATCATGGCCATGGATCAGCACACGCTGGATCTGAACGCCAAGGTCAAGATTCGCATCGAGAACCTGCACCTCGCCGACGCTCCTGAGGGCTTCGAGCAGGGCAGCACCGCGTTGCACGAGACCACTCTGGGTCGGGCACTGTTCAACGAGCTCCTTCCTGCGGATTACCCCTGGGTGGAGGCTGTTGCCGACAAGGGCCTGATTTCCTCGCTGGTCAACGACTTGGCCGAGCGCTACCCGAAGGTCGCCGTCGCGGAGACCCTGGACCGTGTCAAGGACGCCGGTTTCTACTGGGCTACTCGCTCCGGTGTGACCGTCGCACTCTCCGACGTTCTGACCCCTAAGGGTAAGAAGCAGATCATCGAGAAGCACGAGAAGCAGGCTGCCAAGATTCAGTCCCAGTTCGACAAGGGTCTGATCTCGGATGTCGAGCGTCGTCGTGAGCTGGTTGAGGTGTGGAGTGAAGCCACCAAGGAAGTCAACGACGAAATGCGTCAGAGCTTCCCCGAAGACAACACCATCAACCGTATGGTCACCTCCGGTGCCCGTGGTAACTGGTTGCAGGTCGGAAACATCGCCGGTATGCGTGGTTTGGTCTCCAACCCCCGCGGTGAGGTTATCGCCCGCCCGATTATCTCCAGCTACCGCGAGGGTCTCTCGGTAGCCGAGTACTTCATCGCCACTCACGGTGCGAGGAAGGGTCTCGCGGACACCGCTTTACGTACCGCTGACTCTGGTTACCTCACCCGTCGTCTGGTCGACGTGGCACAGGATGTCATCATTCGCGAAGAAGACTGTGGCACCACCAAGGGGATTAGCTTCCCGATTGCCACAGAGAACGCTTCAGGCGAGTGGGTGCGCGCAGACAACGTGGAAAACGAGGTCTTCGCTCGTAACCTGGCCGCCGATGCCGTGAACGAGAAGGGCAAGGTTGTTGCCCCTGCTGGTTCCGATGTCGGAGATGTTCTGATCAACGAATTGGTCGCCGGTGGCGTACGCGAGATCATGGTGCGCTCCGTATTGACCTGTGAATCGCTGATTGGTGTGTGCTCAGCCTGTTATGGCCGCTCACTCGCGTCGGGAATCGCAGTCGACCTCGGTGAGGCTGTCGGAATTATCGCGGCCCAGTCGATTGGTGAGCCGGGAACCCAGCTCACCATGCGTACCTTCCACACCGGTGGTTCGGCGTCTGCTGATGACATCACCCAGGGTCTGCCCCGCGTCACCGAGCTCTTCGAAGCCCGCACCCCCAAGGGTGCCAGCCCGATTTGTGAGGCCAACGGACGCATTTCCATCGAGGAAACCGACACTCAGTACAAGGTCACCCTCACGCCCGACAACGGTGATGAGCCCGTCGTGTACACGGTGTCGAAGCGTATGAACCTTCTTGTGGAAGATGGCCAGAGCGTGGAGCTCGGTCAGCAAATCCACGAGGGTCTGCTCGATCCCAAGGATGTGCTCCGTGTCAAGGGTGTGCGCGCTGTGCAGCAGCACCTCGTGGACGGTGTGCAGGGCGTGTACGGCTCACAGGGTGTGCCCATTCACGACAAGCACATTGAGGTGATCGTGCGCCAGATGATGCGCAAAGTCACCGTGGTGGATCACTCGGAGACGAACTTGCTTCCCGGTGAGCTCGTCGACCGCAGCCGTTACAACGCGATCAACCGTGCCGCGCTTGCGGAGGGCAAGAAGACCGCGTCTGCCCGCCAGGAAGTGATGGGTATCACGAAGGCGTCGCTGGCGACGGAGTCCTGGCTCTCGGCGGCCTCCTTCCAGGAGACCACCCGCGTTCTGACCGAAGCCGCTATGCAAGGAAAGAGTGACCCGCTGGTCGGTCTCAAAGAGAACGTCATCATCGGAAAGCTCATCCCTGCCGGTACCGGTCTTCAGACCTACCGCAACGTCACCGTGGAGCCGACCGAAGAGGCACGCGCCGAGCACTACCCGGCCCGTCTCTTCGCCGACGACCAAGGCTTCGGTCAAGCAGACGATTTGTCCTTCGTGGACTTCGACACGTTTGCTTCTGACGATGCCGGTGCCACCGAGGGTGGCTACCAGTAGCCTGAAAAATCACCATCAAGGGGGCCGGTTTTCCGGCCCCTTTGTTGTTCTGTGGAGAACTTTCCGACCGGAGATTAAGCGCTCCCTAGTGTGGGCCGATGGCAGAGCTGTGGATGGCGGTCCTCACAGGAATAGTGGGCCTTCGATTGTCGATTATTGACTTAGCGGAGCATCGATTGCCCAACCGCCTAACCATTCCCCTCTTTCTTTCCCTGGTGGTGGTCTCACTGGCATGGGGCCAGGCAAGTGCTGTCCGTGAAGCCCTTGCAGGCTCGGTTATCACCGGGGTGGCCTATGTGGCGCTTGCGCTGATGCCTGGACAGCCGTTGGGGTGGGGAGATGTGAAGTTTCAATTCGGCCTTGGTTGGCTCTTGGGCTATCTGGAGCCAAACCTGGCGATTATGGGGGCAGCGGGCTCTTTTCTGCTGGGCGGTCTATCTCTGGTTCCCCGGCTGATGCGAGAGAAGACGAGGAGCAAAGATCCGGTACCGCTCGGGCCGTGGATGATGGCCTCGACGTGCCTTGTTT
>JALQXU010000068.1 GCA_023263045.1 Pontimonas sp. | reverse complement strand
CGAATGTACGTTCCTGACGAGCAGTCCACGACCAGTTCAACGTCGCAGAGCCCCTCCGCCCTGGTGATGGACCCCGCCTCGAGGCGGGAAATGGATACTCGGCGACTTGCCAGCTCGACGTCATGGCCGGATCGAGCAAGGTCGTAGGCGCGCTTTCCCTCCACCTTGATTGCGCTATAGGTGCTGGGAACCTGATCGATGTCACCTCGAAACCCATCGAGTACCTCCAGAATGCTCTGGTCTGTGAGCGATTCGAGCGACGGTGATTCCTCGCCGATTTTTTCTCCCTCGGCATCATCAGTGGTTGTCTCGTATCCCAAGCGCATCATCGCGGTGTAGGACTTGTCGAGTCCCACGAGATAGGTCAAAAGCCTGGTGCCGGCATTGATCCCTAAAACCAGGAGTCCGGTTGCCGCAGGATCAAGTGTTCCCGCATGGCCCACTTTCTTGGTCCCGAGTGCCTTTCTCACGCGGGCGACCGCGCCGTGCGAGCTCAAACCCCAGGGCTTATCGACGAGGACAATCCCCGATGTCACGAGTTATCCCAGCGCCTTGGTGTGCCACACCGTCTTCGTCTCGGTAAACGCAACAATGCGCTCGAGGCTACGTGCCGGAATTCCCACGGTGGGAGGCACGACGCGTTTCAGAGTTTCAGCGGCATTGCTTTGCCAGGAGACCCACTCCGATTCGGAGCCTCCCGCGAGATCGAGTGCGTTGACATCTGCGTGAGCAGCCAACCACGGCATCAGGGGCTCGGGGTCGCCGGTCAGGATGTTCACAACACCCGCCGGAACATCGCTGGTGGCAAGAACTTCAGCAAAACTAATGGCAGACAGAGGCTGAGTCGGATGCGCAAGAAGCACCGTCGCATTACCGCTGGTCATGATCGGTGCGAGAACAGCACTCAGGCCCGCGAGGCTTTCACCCTTAGCTCCCGATGGGGCTAGTGCCACCACTACCCCAGTGGCTTCCGGCGTGGAGAGATTGAAGTAGGGGCCAGCCACCGGGTTACCGTTTCCTGCCACCTGGGCATACTTGTCAGCAAAACCCGCGTACCACACCCAAGTGTCGATGGCGTGCTCGACCTGGCGACCGGCAGCTTGAGCAGTGACACCCTCGCTAGCTCGGATTTCCTCAACGAACTGGTCGCGTCGACCTTCGAGCACCTCCGCGATGCGATACAGAATCTGACCTCGGTTGTAGGCAGAGAGGCCCGCAAATCCTGACTGTGCAGAGCGCGCAGCGGCGACCGCGTCTCTCGCGTCTTTTCGGCTCGCCTTGGCTGCATTGGCCAGGAACTTACCCTGGGCGTTTACAACCTCAAAAGTGTGGCCGCTCTCGGAGCGGGGAAACTTCCCGCCGATGTAGAGCTTGTAGGTCTTGGGAATGGAGAGCCTGGCCATCATCGACCACCTTTCGTCCAGTCGGAGGATTCGAGGTAGGGGAAGAGGCCCTGTCGGCCTCCCTCTCTGCCGTATCCCGACTCTTTGTAGCCTCCAAAGGGGCTCGCCGGGTCGAATTTGTTGAAAGTATTCGCCCAGATCACACCCGCGCGAAGCTTGTCGGCAATAGCCAACATGCGGGACGCCTTCTCGGTCCAGATTCCGGCGCTCAGGCCATAGGGAGTGTTGTTGGCTTTTGCCACAGCTTCGTCTGGAGTTCTAAAGGTCATCACCGAGAGAACCGGACCGAAGATTTCCTCGCGGGCGATGCGATGGCTGGTGTGTACGTCAGTGAATACCGTGGGCGGGAACCAGAAACCCTTCGAAGGAATCTCGCAGGCCGCACTCCAGCGCTGTGCTCCCTCATCGTCGCCGCTATTGGCGAGCTCGGTAATCCGGGCCAACTGGGCTTTCGAATTAACCGCGCCGATATCCGTGTTCTTGTCGAGCGGATCTCCCAGACGCAGGGTCGAGAGACGTCGCTGCAATCGCGAGACCACGTCATCGTGGATGTTTTCCTGAACCAACAGTCTGGAACCGGCGCAACACACATGCCCCTGGTTGAAGAAGATGCCACTGACAACTCCTTCAATGGCTTGGTCGATAGCGGCATCCTCAAAAATGATGTTCGCTCCCTTACCGCCAAGCTCCAGGGTGACCTTGGTAGATGATCCAGCGAGAGTTTGAGCAATACGCCGACCCACCGGGGTGGACCCGGTGAAAGCCACTTTGTTGATGTCGGGGTGCGCCACCAGAGCCGCACCGGTGTTTCCAGCGCCCGTCACGATGTTCACCACACCTGGGGGCAGCTCAGCCTGCTGGCAGATTTCGGCAAACAGCAGCGCAGTCAGTGGTGTCGTTTCGGCCGGCTTCAACACCACGGTGTTCCCGGCCGCGAGGGCTGGTGCGATCTTCCATGCCAACATGAGGAGCGGGAAGTTCCACGGGATAATCTGCGCGGCAACGCCGAGAGCCTTGGGGTTCGGGCCCAGGCCCGCGTACTCGAGCTTGTCGGCCCATCCCGCGTAGTAGAAGAACCAGGCTGCAACAAGAGGAATGTCGACGTCCCTGGTCTCTCGGATGGGTTTTCCGTTGTCGAGTGACTCGGCAACGGCAAGTTCACGCGAGCGCTCTTGGAGAATTCGCGCGATGCGGAAAAGATACTTTCCTCGCTCGCTTCCCGACATCCGGGACCAGGTCTTGTCATAGGCCTTCCTGGCGGCGGCCACGGCCTTGTCGATATCTGCGTCCGTCGCCTCCGCCACGGTCGTGATTGCTTTTTCGGTGGAGGGAGAAATGGTCGCGAAACTCGAGCCGCGTCCGTCGACGAATTCTCCCCCGATGAAGAGCCCGTAGCTCTTCTGGAGGTTCAGAATGGCCGTTGACTCAGGGGCTGGCGCATAGTCAAGGAAGCTCATTGTTAGTCCACGCTCACATAGTCGGGGCCACTGTAGTGACCGGTTGTCATCTTCTGGCGTTGCATCACCACGTCGTTGAGCAAACTGGAAGCGCCGAAGCGGAAAAGCTCGGGAGTTAGCCACTCTTCTCCGACGGTTTCCGCCACCGCCACCAAATAGCGCAGGGCGTCCTTGCTGGCGCGAATCCCACCAGCGGGCTTCATTCCGATCTTCTCTCCTGTCATCGCATGCCAGTCTCGAATGACTTCGAGCATGGTGGTGGTGACGGGAAGGGTCGCGGCGGGTTGGACCTTCCCTGTTGAGGTCTTAATGAAGTCTGCGCCTGCCAGGATCGCCAACCAACTGGCTCTGCGCACGTTATCCAGAGTGGCCAACTCGCCTGTTTCAAGAATCACTTTCAAATGCGCATAGCTACCGTCGGGCCTCTTGCAAGCCTCTTTGACCTGAACTATTTGGTCAAACACCCAGCCCATCTTGCCGGCCAAGAATGCGCCTCGATCGATGACCATGTCGATTTCATCAGCGCCCTCAGCGACCGCGAATTCGGTGTCCATGATCTTCACGGGAAGACTGGCTCGCCCGCTAGGAAAGGCCGTCGCTACCGCGGCCACCGACACCCCATCGGGGCGCTGAGAGATGTGCCAGTCGCCGAGCGCAGCCTTAGTCTCGGCGACCATGTCTCCATAGACGCAGACTGCGGCGACACTGGGGGCGCTCAGGTCGAGCGGGTCGGGCATCGTGGCTTTCTTCGCAAGAGTGCGCACTTTGCCAGGGGTGTCAGCCCCTTCCAATGTGGTCAGGTCAACCATCGAAATGATGGTGTTCAGCCCCCAGATTTTCGATGAGGTCTTGATGGAGCGGGTATTGAATCCAGCCGCTCTCGCTTCTGCGCCGACCGTGTCGACGCCAGGGATTCCCTCGAGAAAACGCTTCAGCGCTTTTTCTGTTGGGCTACCACCCAAGATGGTCTGAGACCGCGGGGTCTGGTGGACTGCGGGAACTCGGGTCATGACGACTCCCTCCGGTTCTGGGCACTCGTCAACAGGAACTGCGCAGTGCCTTCGTCGGTGATCATTACTGTTGCCAGGCGATTCTTCGCAATAGCGAGGGCAACGTCGTGTTTGTCGGAACCGTGAACCACCGCAATGCTGCGTGGAGCACGTGAGAGAACCTCCAGGGGTAGACCTAGTGTTCGACGATCCAGTGCTTCGTCGGCGATCGTCCCTTCAGCCGTGATGTAGCGACCCCAGACATCTCCTACTGCACCGAGTTTCTGGAGGCGCTGGATTTCTTCTCGGTCGATATATCCGGATTGGATGTGGATACTGACCTCCGAGGTGGGTCCGGCGCTGAAGAGAAAGGTGTCGCACGCTGCTGCTTGTTCCAAGACCCCCGCGACACCTTTGTCTCGCTCGAGCGCGAGCTTGGTTTCTTCACGCTCCACGATGGCCGGAGTGGGGAGCAGTGTGACGGTGCCGCCAGCTTTATGGGCAATCATGGTCGCCGTCGCAGAGGCTAAACCGGGCTGCGCACTGTGGCTGACACCCCCATTGACTTGGACGACAGAGAGCGATGTCGCCCACCCATCGGGAAGCATCTGTGCCACCCGGTGGAGGGTCTTTCCCCAACTCACACCCAAGTGGTGCGTTCGAGGGCGCATCGCGACGAGGTAATCTGCGGCGGCCCTGGCGACCCGTTCGGCGAGAGCGTCGGGATCATCGTGAGGGACAACCACGCAGGCGTCGAGGCCGAAGGCCTCGACCACTTCGTGCTCCATGCCCAAACGCCTGGCCTGAGGGTGAACTATTTCGATGCGAATGACACCCTGTGCTTTCGCCTCGGCAAGCAATCGACCCACCTTCCACCGGGTAATGCCCAAGAGAGACCCGATCTGGTCTTGGGTCTTGTCTTCTTGGTAGTAGAGCTCCGCTGCGCGCACGGCGAGCAGGTCATCATCCACTGTGGACCGGGTGGGCATGGACCCAGACTAGGGGCACCCTG
>JALQXU010000067.1 GCA_023263045.1 Pontimonas sp. | reverse complement strand
GGTTCGGGCCATACTTCAAATCCAGGGTGAGGGTTTTGCCGACGCGTGCGTCATCAACCTTCCACCCCGCGATGTAGCCCTCACGCTCGAGGATTTCCGCGATGTGGGTCTTCAATTTCGAACTGGGCAGGGACACGGAGTCGTGCTGTGCCTGGTTCGCGTTGCGCAGTCTGGTCAGCAAGTCTGCGACCGGATCTGTCATTACCATTTCTGTCTCTTTTCTCTGGCTGGTTTCGACTCCGGGGTCACCCGGGCCGACCTTGTCAGCTTGCGGCCGCTAGGCCTCTGAATTCTGTTGACCGGCAAACGGGAATCCGAGTGCCAACAACAGCGCACGACCCTCATCGTCGTTCTTAGCGGTGGTGACAATGGTGATGTCGAAACCGCGAACGCGATCGATGTCGTCCTGGTTGATTTCGTGAAACACCGACTGCTCGGTGATTCCGAAGGTGTAGTTTCCGTTTCCATCGAACTGACGGTCCGAGAGGCCACGGAAGTCTCTGATGCGCGGGAGAGCCAAGTTGACCAGACGGTCCACAAACTCCCACGCGCGGTTGCCACGGAGAGTGACGTGGGCGCCAATGGGCATTCCCTCGCGCAGTTTGAACTGTGCGATGGACTTGCGGGCGGTCGTCACGACGGGCTTCTGGCCAGTAATCAGGGTGAGGTCTTTGATGGCACCCTCGATGACCTTGGAGTCACGAGCAGCCTCACCGACACCGGTGTTCACCACGACCTTCACGAGACCGGGGACCTGGTGAGGGTTCTTGTAGCCAAACTTCTCCGTCAAAGCAGGGATGATGACCTCGCGGTACTCCCGCTTCAAACGAGGAACACTCGTTGCGCTCACAGCGGTAGCTTCTGCCATTAGAGCTCTTCTCCTGACTTCTTCGCGATGCGCACGCGCACCTGCTTCTTCACGCCGTTCTTGGTCACGGTCTTCGTCTCAAACCCCACACGGGTGGGCTTCTTCGACTTCGGGTCCACGACGGCAACATTCGAGATGTGGATGGGAGCCTCGTGAGTCTCGATACCACCGGTCTTCGCACCGCGCTGGCTCTGACCCACACGGACGTGCTTGGTGACGTAGTTGATGCCCTCCACGATCACGCGGTCCTGCTCAGCGAGGACCTCGATGACGTGACCCTGCTTACCGCGGTCACCGCCGCGCTCCTGCTTGGGACCGGCAATAACCTCGACGAGGTCGCCCTTCTTGATTTTCGCCATGACTAAATGACCTCCGGGGCGAGGGAGATGATCTTCATGAAGCGCTTGTCGCGCAGTTCACGACCCACGGGCCCGAAAATACGGGTTCCGCGAGGCTCACCCTCTTTGTTCTTGATGATGACCGCTGCGTTCTCATCGAACTTGATGTAGGAACCATCGGCGCGACGAGTTTCTTTCACGGTACGGACGATGACGGCTTTGACGACCTCACCCTTTTTGACGTTTCCGCCGGGGATAGCGTCCTTCACCGTGGCAACGATGATGTCTCCCAGTCCCGCATAGCGGCGACCAGAGCCACCGAGCACGCGGATGGCCAAAATTTCTTTGGCGCCGGTGTTGTCGGCAACTTTGACTCGGGATTCCTGCTGAATCATGGGTTACTTCGCCTTCTCAACAATGTTGACTAGACGCCACCGCTTGGTAGCGGAGAGCGGACGAGTTTCGGAAATGATGACCAAGTCGCCCACACCCGCAGTGTTGGCTTCGTCGTGGGCCTTCACCTTGGAGGAGCGGCGCACAACCTTGCCATAGAGGGGGTGCTTCACGCGGTCTTCGACCTCGACGACGATGGTCTTATCCATCTTGTCGCTGGTGACGTATCCACGACGCGTCTTGCGGTAACCACGGGCGTCCTTGTCGCGAACATCGTGCTCGGCGGACTCGTGGCCTTTCTTCACATCGGCGGCCATTATGCACTCTCCTCGGTGGCCTCAGGCTCTTCGGCCTTCGCTGCCTTCTTAGTGGTCTTCTTCGCGGGCTTCTCGATCGGAGCAGGGGTTGCTCGGATACCGAGTTCACGCTCGCGAATCACGGTGTAAATACGGGCGATATCGCGCTTGATGGAGCGCAGGCGTCCGTGACTGTCCAGCTGACCGGTTGCAGCCTGGAAGCGCAGGTTGAACAGCTCCTCCTTGGCGCGACGCAGCTCGTCCAAGAGACGCTCGTCCTCAAACGTGTCCAGCTCGGCTGGTGCTAGGTCTTTCGATCCCACAGCCATTACATGCCCTCCTCACGCTTGATGATGCGAGCCTTCAGCGGAAGCTTGTGGATCGCACGAGTCATGGCCTCACGAGCCAACTCTTCACTCACACCAGCCACCTCGAAGAGGACGCGGCCGGGCTTGACGTTGGCCACCCACCACTCGGGGGATCCCTTACCGGAACCCATACGAGTTTCTGCGGGCTTCTTGGTCAACGGGCGGTCGGGGTAGATATTGATCCACACCTTCCCACCACGCTTGATGTGACGGGTCATCGCGATACGAGCGGACTCGATCTGACGGTTGGTCACATAGGCACTAGTCGTTGCCTGGATGCCGTAATCACCGAAGGTCACCGTGGTGCCACCGGTAGCGTGCCCACCGCGCTTGGGGTGGTGCTGCTTACGGAACTTAACTTTGCGAGGAATCAACATGGTTACTCGGCACCTCCTGCAGCAACAGCTGCGGGCTCAGCGGCTGGAGCGCCAGCCGGTCCACGGCGAGGAGCACCACGGTCAGGACGCTGCGAACGCTGAGCAGCCTGCTCGCGAGCCAGTTCCTTGTTGGTGATGTCGCCCTTGTAAATCCAGACCTTCACACCGATGCGACCGTAAGTGGTACGCGCCTCGTAGAAGCCGTAGTCGATGTTGGCGCGCAAAGTGTGGAGTGGAACACGACCCTCACGGTAAAACTCGGAGCGGCTCATTTCTGCACCACCGAGACGACCGGACACCTGAATACGAACACCCTTGGCGCCAGCACGCTGCGCACCCTGGAGACCCTTACGCATCGCGCGACGGAACGCCACGCGAGCGGAGAGCTGCTCGGCAATACCCTGGGCGACCAGCTGAGCTTCGCTCTCGGGATTCTTCACCTCGAGAATGTTCAGCTGAATCTGCTTACCGGTGAGCTTTTCCAGGTCAGCACGAATACGCTCAGCCTCTGCTCCACGGCGACCGATCACGATTCCGGGGCGAGCCGAGTGGATGTCTACGCGAACACGATCCCTTGTGCGCTCGATCTCAATGCGAGCAATACCGGCGCGGTCGAGTTCCTTCTTCAGGAATTCTCGAATACGCACGTCCTCAGCGACGTAGTCGGAGTAACGCTGACCCTTTTTGGTGGAGTCAGAGAACCAGCGCGACACGTGGTCGGTCGTGATTCCCAGACGGAACCCGAAGGGATGAACTTTCTGACCCATGCTTACTTCCCAGCCTTCTGTGTCTCACGGTTCGGGTTGACCGAAGCCTCGTCGGGCGTTGCCAGCACAACAGTGATGTGGCTGGTGCGCTTGTTGATGCGGTATGCCCGACCTTGAGCGCGGGGACGGAAACGCTTGAGAGTGATTCCTTCATCCACGAACGCGCGAGCAATAAAAAGGTCCTGGTCATCCAGGAATACGCCGTCCTTGTCGGCCGTCACCTTGGCGTTGGCCATTGCGGACGCGACAAGCTTGGCGATGGGCTCGCTGGCGGACTGCGGAGCAAACTTCAAAACGGCAAGCGCTTCCTCAGCCTGCATGCCACGAATCAGATCCACGATGCGGCGGGCCTTCTGCGGGGTCACGCGAATGTTGCGGACCTTGGCAAGGGACTCAACCATGTCTCTACCTCCCTATCGCCGCTTAGCGGCGACGGCCTTTCTTGTCGTCCTTTTCGTGACCACGGAAAGTCCTGGTGGGGGCAAACTCTCCGAGTTTGTGTCCCACCATGGTTTCGGTCACGAAAACGGGGATGTGCTTGCGGCCATCGTGCACAGCGATGGTGTGGCCGAGCATGGCGGGCACAATCATCGAGCGACGAGACCAGGTCTTGATGACGTTCTTCGAGTTCGCTTCGTTCTGACGCACCACCTTTTGCAGGAGGTGCTCATCCACGAAGGGTCCTTTTTTCAGACTACGAGGCATGTTCTATCTCCTACTAGCGCTTCTTGCCGACGGTGCGACGACGAACAATCTGAGAGTTGCTGGCCTTCTTGGGCGAGCGGGTACGACCTTCGGCCTGACCCCACGGGCTGACCGGGTGGCGACCACCGGAGGTCTTACCCTCACCACCACCGTGCGGGTGGTCGACCGGGTTCATGGCGACACCGCGAACGGTTGGGCGGACACCCTTCCAGCGCTTACGTCCGGCCTTACCCCAGTTGATGTTGCTCTGCTCGGCGTTTCCGACCTCACCGACGGTCGCGCGGCAGCGCGCGTCGACGTTGCGGATTTCACCGGAGGGCAAACGCAGCTGGGCGTTAGGGCCATCCTTGGCGACGAGACGAACAGCTGCTCCTGCGGAGCGAGCCATCTTGGCTCCTCCACCGGGGCGAAGCTCGATGGCGTGCACAACGGTTCCCACGGGGATGTTGCGCAGGGGCAGGTTGTTACCGGGCTTGATGTCAGCACCGGGACCCGACTCCACAATGTCTCCCTGACGGAGCTTGTTGGGAGCGATGATGTAGCGCTTGGTGCCATCCACGAAGTGGAGGAGTGCGATACGAGCGGTGCGGTTGGGGTCGTACTCGATGGTCGCGACGCGGGCGGGGACGCCGTCCTTGTTGCGCTTCCAGTCGATGACGCGGTAGCGGCGCTTGTTGCCACCCCCACGGAACCGGGCCGTGATCCGGCCGCGGTTGTTGCGCCCGCCCGTCTTCTTGAGGGGACGGAGCAGCGACTTCTCGGGGGTGCTGCGGGTGATTTCCTGGAAATCAGCAACCGAGGAGCCACGACGACCTGGGGTCGTGGGCTTGTATTTACGAATAGCCATGTCTGTCCCTTACCTATCCGA
>JALQXU010000066.1 GCA_023263045.1 Pontimonas sp. | reverse complement strand
ACCGCGTGGGTAATGAACACGTGAACGGGCAACCCCGTGAGTAAGTCAAATGGTCCCGTCGAATCAACACCCATGCTCACGAGTGTAAGAATCGATTCCTCACGGGCGCTGAGTGACACCACAGAATTCGCCCACAGCGAGGTAAGTTGGTCAACCGTGGATAACAGTTCCGTGATTGCCTCCTCGAGGAAAGTGCGAGGCACCCTCGACATCGCGATGGGGCTGCTCATCATTGCCGCCTACATTGATCTCATCTCCGGACAAGTGGCCGAGGGAACCTTTACACCCGGAACCCACTTCGCCTATCTGACTAATCAAACGAGTTACTCGAACATCGTGGTGCTGATCGCGGGTGGACTCCTTGCCTGGACGAAAGCGGCAGACACCGTGCTCTATGCGACCGTGCGCGCCAACTTCACGGTCTATGCCGTGATTGTGGGATTGGTCTACAACTGGCTGCTGCGAGAGCCCGACCATTTTGGATTCCACAATGAGGTCACCCACGTCGCCATACCCATCTATTTGCTCGCTGACTGGGTTATTCGAGCCCGTAGACCCCGCATCGGCTGGAACACAGTATGGATTGGGGCCTCCTACCCTCTCGCCTGGGCGCTCATCACGCTGGTCCGAGGCCAATTCGTGGACTGGTATCCCTACTTCTTCCTCGACCCCACCGGATCACTCGGGTGGGGTGGCGTGACCGCATACATCGTCGGCATTACGAGTATTTTCCTCGCGGCGATTGCCGGTGCGGTGGCGATAAACCACGCCCACCAACGGGGCTAAGCCCTTACCGGCGTCGCGCCCGCCACCGCGCCACGCCATAGAGCGCGCCAGCGATCACGAAGGCGCTGACGTACGCCTCCCACACATCGGACCAGAGCGAGACGATGGCGAGCGCTCCCAGCACTAAAACAAGGGCCACCCACGCCCCGTGGGCTAGCAGTGACATGCTTACTCCTGGTCTGGCTTTTTACGAAGCGACGAGAAGATTCCAAAGAGTCCGTAACCCAGAAGCAAGACCGTTGCGATGGTCGCGAGAAACGGGTCAGCTTCGAACGCCTGCTCGCGGATGGTCACCCACAGCGCAATCGAGAGCACACCTGTGATGAGAAACGGATTCTTCATGGGATAAGCGTATCCGGCAGCTACGCTGAGTTCAGCTTGAGAGGATTCAACATGGACAACCCCTGCATTGTCATTGCGACCTTCGCGCCAAAACCGGGCCAATACGACGCTGTCAAAGCAGTGCTGCAGGACGCCATTCCCGATGTTCATCGGGAAGAGGGGTGCGAACTGTATGCCCTCCATGAAGAAGTCGAGGGCATGCTCGTGCTGGTCGAGAAATGGGCCACACGGGAGCTGTGGCAGGCACACCTCGAGCTGGAGCCCGTGGCGCGAATCCAAAGCGGTCTCGAGGGTCTCCTCGCCCGCGATGTAGAGGTGCGCGAAATGTATGGTGTGGCGAACTCGTCCTACCCGGGCTCCCTCTAGGCCAGGCCATGACTCTTGTTATTCGCGAGGCTCGGCCTTCACAGGTGGCCCACCTGATGGAGGCATCCACCATCTTGTTGCAATCCCTCTACCCCGAAGAAAGCAACCATCTGGTGGATCCCACGGATTTCACCAAAGAAGGCAACATGTTGCTCGCCGCTGAGCAACTCGATACGCCGATTGGGTGCGTGGGGTATGTCCACCACCCCGACTACGCCGAGGTGAAAAGGTTGTTCGTCAGTCAAGAGTTCCGCGGGCAAGGTGTTGCTCGTGTGTTAATGTCCGAGCTTCACAGCAGGGCACTAGACGCTCGGCATACTCTCGTGCGACTGGAAACGGGAATCCACCAGCCCGAGGCGATGAGCCTATTTGAGTCGCTGGGGTACAACATTCGTCCACCTTTTGGCGACTATGTGGATGATCCTCTGAGTGTCTTTATGGAAAAGAAACTCTCCTAAGACGGCGAGAGAAACTCACACCGTGTGCCCGGTGCTGCGCAGAGTTTGCGGTCCAATGTTGCGAGAGGAGCTCCTAAAGACTCCGCGAGTACCACATACGTCGCGTCGTAGCTGGTGACGTTGGGGTGGAGCTCCCACATGCGAGGCACGAAAGGTCCGTGAGGGTAGAAGTCATCTACTGCGTCTCGTAGGTCAATAAGCGCATCATGACCCTTTTGGGCGGTGAGCAGACCCTGTGACACCGATTTTCTAAGCAAGTGGGCAACCTCGACACTCAGTAGCTCAGGCCCTGCGAGATCTCCCCCCGCCATAATCGCTCGAGCCCATGCAGTGTGCTCATCGTCATTGAGGAGAGCGGCGAGGGCAACCCCCGCATCAATAACGACCGTCATCGTCTCTCACCAGCAAAGACATCACGTCGATCTTCGGCAACCTGGCTCGCCTGGCATCTATGCTCGCCAGTACTTCCTCCTTGTCACGTTTCGCCGCGATATCCAGGAGCGCGGCTTTCAGAAACTCTTGGGAGGACTGCCCGCGTCTTTTGGCGCGCGCCGCAAGGACATCTCGGACCTCCGGGGGTACGTCTCGAATAGTTATGTTGACCACCATGGCTCCTACGATAGGGATAATGCCAGCATAATGCAGGCACTCTCCACGGGCTCCGGATACCCCTGAAAACAGGCGCCTCTAGACTGAGGGCATGGTCGCTCTTACTCTCCCCAGGCTTCATTGGGGAGCAACGGATAGCACGAGAAGGGCACTCGTTGTGCATGGGCTCGGTTCTTCCGCAGCCACGACCTGGCAGGTTTCCGAGGCTCTAGCTGACGCTGGCTGGTCGGTCACCGCTATTGATCTTCGTGGACACGGTGCTGCTCCACGAGCGAGCAGCTATCGGATTGCAGACTTTGCTGAAGACCTTCGTCACACGACTCCCGATGGCGGTGGGAGCTGGGATGTCGTCATCGGCCACTCCATTGGTGCCGCAAGCGCGGTTGTCGCCGCCCACCACGATCCCTCCTGGACGAAGCGGCTCATTCTGTTAGATCCTGCTCTCGAGCTGGGCGATGCCACCCGAGAACAGGTTCTCGAGAATCAGCGCCAGGGGCACCTCCACCAGGGGGTGGACGAGATTCGGGAGGCGAATCCGCACTGGCACCCGCTGGATGTCGAGATCAAAGTCCAGGCTCATCGACAAGCCAGTTTGTTTGCCCTGGAGCACGCGGTGTTCGATAACGATCCGTGGAATGTGACGAGGGAAGCCACCACCGTCACCATCCCTACCCACGTGATTGGCGCAGACCCGTCACAAGGGTCGATGTTCTGCAACGACTATGCGAAGCGGATGGTCGAGGCCAATGACCAGATGACCTACGAGGTCATCGAGGGCGCTGGGCACAGCGTGCACCGAGACAAACCCCAGGACACCATCGCGGCAATCCTGCGCTACCTGGGCTAGGCCCGCTCTTTCACCACCCGAATCGGGGTGGTCGGCGGACTCGGGTTATTGACCAATCGTGCAATCTCTTCGGCAAACTTCTCTCGAATGACATGGTCTGCGCCATCCACCTTGGTGGAAGCCACCCCTCGCATGCGCTCGATGAGGCGCAATCCGGCCGGTGCCATGAAGGGATCCCTGGTCCCCCAGATGGCGTCCACGGGGATTCTCACCTGGGCTAAGTCGGTCACTGCAGTTTGAGTTTCGATGCAGTGCTCGAGGGAGAGACTGACGGCCCGCCAATTTTTCTCGGTAACCTCGAGGCCCCCCTTCATCGGGACCAAGAGCGAGGCTGCTCGAGCTGCTGCTTCGGTGAAGGTGCGGTTGGTGCGCATATAGCTGTGGAGTTTCTTGTAGGCCTCCATCTGGAATCGCTCCAGCGGATCGAGCACGGCCTCACCGGGCAAATAAATCGGCGGCGACACTAGTATCAGGTGCGACAGTAGCGACGGGTTTCGTGCCGCGTAGCGAGCAGCTATCAATGAACCCAACGAATGACCCACGAGGGTGGCTCGCCCCCGAATCCCGAGCGAGCGCAGAGTGCGCTCCACCGAGGCGACGTGCTCTTCGAGAGTGTACGTCGCAATCGCGGGAGCTGGAGACTCACCAAAGCCCAAGAGGTCTATCGAAATCACGCGGTGGTTGTCTCGTAGCAGGGGGACCACCATGTCCCAGGTGGCAGAGGTGGAGGCTAAACCGTGGAGCAAAATGACGGGGTGGCCGACACCCTCGTCCACCGCAACGTGAAGAGAGGGAGCCTTCGGTCCGAAAAGGGCATCCAGTATTCCCATACCCCCAGTATCGCGCGCTCGAGCATAAGGAAACTGCATAGGGATTTGTTACCGGTTGTAACCGAGTTGTGACCGGGCGCGGCTCTAGGGTGAAGCCATGACGTTTATGACCAAAGTTTTAGCCCTATCTCTCACCGCACTTCTGGCGCTGACCGGCTGTTCGCCCATGGCCGATTCTCCCGAAGAGACCAGTGTCTCGATGGGTACTCCTGACATCGCCTTCACCGAGGACATGGCTGTGGAGATGGATATGCAGGGCCGTGCGGATGAGAGCGCTGCATCCTTTGAACCCGACATTATCCGCACCGGGTACCTGTCGCTGTCCGTCGACTCACCCTCCGAGACGGCCAATGAGATCACAGGCGTCGTGGAGGCTGCCGGTGGACGCATTGCCTCGCGCTCGGACTACACACCGGTCGACTATGGACAGCCCAGTTCCTATCTCGAGGCTCGGATTCCCTATGACGTACTCGATGCCACCGTGGAGAGCATCCAAGAGTTGGGTGATGTTCAGGAAGTCTCCCTCAACAGCGTCGATGTATCACTGCAGAAGATAGACCTCGATGCCCGCATCGATGTTCTCGAGGCGGCCATTGAGAGGCTGAACGAGCTCCTCGCCGAAGCGGCCAGCACGTCTGATCTCATCGCTGTGGAGTCTGCGTTGTCGGAGCGCCAAGCCGAGCTTGATTCTCTCCAGTCGCAACGCGATTACCTGAGCGACCAGACCCTTTTTGCCACACTCAGCATCTCTCTGATCACCCCCGCTAATGCCACACCAGCT
>JALQXU010000065.1 GCA_023263045.1 Pontimonas sp. | reverse complement strand
CGAGAAGCTGCGAACCGGGTTTCGTCGCTCAGAAACCAAGCGAGGCTACACCTACACGGTCCAACCCATCAGCGCTTCACAAGCTGCCAAGAACTACACCTGCCCCGGATGCAACCTCACGATCGAGCCCGGTGTCGAGCACCTCGTCGCGTGGAAGCAAGATGGCATCATGGGCGATGCGCACGACATTTCGGAGCGGCGCCACTGGCATAAGCACTGCTGGAGAATCTATTGAACGCCATCACCTCCACCACGGTGCTTCCGGCCCGCCGCGAGGACATCAGCTTCACGACCTCGGATGACCTCACCCTGGTGGGGGAGGTCGCCTGGCCCGAGGATCACCCCGCGATGGCAACGGCTCTGTTTCTTCACCCCCTTCCTACCGCCGGGGGGTTCATGGACTCTCACGTCATCCGAAAAGCCTCGTGGCGGTTGCCTGCTCTGGCGGATATTGCCGTGTTCCGTTTCAACTTCCGAGGTGTCAGTTCGCCCCGAGGGACCTCAGAGGGGTCCTTTGGCGAGGGAATTGAAGAGAAGAAGGACCTTGAAGCAGCCTTGGCTGAAGCGGAACGGCTTGGTTTGCCCACACCGTGGCTTATTGGCTGGTCGTTTGGGACCGAAGTTATCTTGAAGCACGCGAGAGAGCACACCGATCGCATCTCTGGCGTCATCTTGCTCTCACCACCGCTCCACCGCACCACTCAGGAGGAGCTAGTCAGCTGGCAAGACTCACCGGTTCCAGTCGTCGCGCTCATCCCCGAGTTCGATGATTTCTTGCCCCCACAACAAGCCCGGGAAGGATTCGCCGTGGCTCCGTCAGTTGAGCTGGTGATGGCAGAGGGTGCCAAACACCTCTGGGTGGGAGAAAAGCAGACTCGCTTCGTATTGAACGAAATTACGAAGCGGCTGAATCCGGCTGCTGCTCCACTGCCCGAGGCTTGGAGCGCTTAGAAGACTTCTGAGACTTTTTCGGAGCGGGTGCCTCCAAAGCCCCGGCAACTATGGCTCTCAGTGACTCCACATACTCGGCGATCGTGTCGCGCTCGGCACGCAATTCGACGAGGCGACCCTCTGCCGCGGCCACACGGGACGTCGCTTCGTTTTCGGCAGCTTCCACAATCTCGCGCGCCTGCTTGTGCGCCTGGGCTATGAGCTCGGTCGCTTCGGCTTGAGCCTGAGCTTTGCCACTCCGGTTGGCCTCGTCGATGGCGGCCGTAATCTTCTGGTGCTCCTGGCGCAGTGCGCCCAGGCGAGACTTCGTCTCCGCCAATTGAGACTCGGCTTCCTTGAGGAAGCGATTATTGAGCTCGACGGCTTTCTGATGCGCATCAAGAAGGTCACGCTCTGCTTCTGCTCGACGAGCACTTAGTTCCGCCTCGAGATCCACTCTGGCCTGCTCCGCGATGTGTGCAAGTTTCTCTGCTTGCTTGTCGTTTTCGTGCTTGAGCTTTGCCGTGGTTTCGGCGACTTCGTGCTCGAGGTTTGTCTTCGCGAGGGCCGCTTCTTCCTGGATCTTCTTCAAGGTGAGCTCGTGGCTCGCGCGCTCTGCCTCAACTTCCTTGGTGAGCTCTGAGGCCTGCTCCCGCGCTTGGTTCAATTCGCGCTCTGCGACAACTTTGAGTTCAGAAATCTCTCGCTCCACCTCGGCCCGCATTGCTTCGGTTTCACGCTTCGCGCTGGCCCGCATTTTGGCAGCTTCCGTCGCGACAGCACCTCGAATGGCGGATGCTTCCTCCACGGCGCCCTCGGTGAGACGCTTGGCTTCCTCGGTGGCGTCCTGGATGAGCTTTTCCGCTTGTTCGCGGGCCCCATCGAGGGTGTTTGCAGCCCGGTTAGACGCATCGGTGGTGAGGCGTTCTGCCTCGCGCTCCGCCGCCTCCACGAGGGATTGTGCTTCTGTTCTCGCGTTGCCTATGATGCGCTCAGAGTCGATATCGGCTTGACCGATGATCCGGGTGGACTGCTCTTCGGCGATGCGCAGAATTGCTTCGAGGCGACTTCCGAGACCGGAGTAGCTGGGGGAGAACGTCTCTCCTGAGGATGCCTCCATTGCGGCGATGTGTTCTTTGAGCGCGCCCAGTTCCGACAGGAGGTTTCCGCGATCCTTCGAGGCTTGGATGAGCTCAGCCCGAAGGTCATTGATGACCTCGTCGACTTCGCTGCGCTTGTAACCGCGCAACTCCGTCGTGAACTCTTGTTCCGTGTTTGCCATAGAAACGTCGAATCTTTCCGTAATGAAACCTGTTTAAGCCTCCCCGTAGTGTAGCTCTAGGGAGCCAGGTCAAACCAAACTGGTTTCGGCTACCCTGAAGAGTCGGTCGGGGCCCCCACAGGCCCACCTATTCGTGCGGGAAGGGGAACGAGTGCGCCTCATCGTTGCCATCGTTCTTCTCGCTGTATCGACCGTTTCCCTCTCGATTGGTATCGCCCAGCGGACCGTGTTTGATGCCCCCGACACGATTGATCTTTCGGTGGAGCTGGAGGCTACGGCGCCTGCCGTGATCATCCACGGCGACGACCTGCTGGCGTTTCCCGGTCGCCAGACCATCACCGTCGAGGGTGGAACGAGTGCTCGTGTTCCGCGCACCGAAGGGGTGGGGTTCGAGAACCGAAGCACCGATCGAGTTTTCGTGGCGTATGGCCGAACAATCGACGTGATGGCCTGGCTCTCGCCCGCTAGGCATACTTTGCTCGGTGTTGATGCTGTGAACAACACACTCACCGCACTGCCGCGTTCCGGTGAGCTCTACCTGCCAGAGCCAGCGGGTTCCGACCTGTGGTTCGCCGAATACTCCGAATCCGATTCCGTATCCATATCCATCGCCGCCCCAGATGATGTGTCCGTCCTCATCATGAGCGACGGGGTGCTTCCAGCCCCCCACACGGTGACCATTTCGTGGCCAGTGACCAACGAAGCGCCCTGGATTCTCGCTCTGATCGTGGTGGGCCTGGTCACCATGGTTGCCGGCTTTGTCGCCCTCATTACGTCGTGGCTCCACTGGCGCAGGACCAAGGGCCCCAGGCGTCGGAAGACCAGACGGCCCAAGGTGCGAGCACCTCGGGTTTCACGGGTGAAAAGACCCTCCTCAGTTCGCCCCAGGGGGCGGCGAGCCGCACAATTCATCGCTCTCCCGGTTGCGGGAGCTCTCGCTCTGGGTGGATGTGCCCCCAGCGCTCCAGCGCCAGAGCCCGAAGAAGAGGCCACGACACCGACCAACACTCAAACGGTTGCCCCTTACCCGGCAGTCACCGAGCTTCAGTTCTCCCGCATCATGGCGCGCGTTGCGGAACAGATTCGACTCGCCGATGAGGAGCTCTCCGTGAACACCCTGGGCGTGAGGGTGGAAGAGCCGACGCTGGCAGCGAGACGAGCCGCCTACATCATCCAGCGCGCTGACCCGGAATCCGCCACCATGGTGCCCATCCCCGCCTCACCCATTCGATTGGTGGTGCCGCAGCAGACCACAGTGTGGCCTCGCAGTGTGTTTGGCATCATCCAGGACGAGGCCGATCTGGAATCCCCCTCTCTGGGTGTGGTGCTCAAACAGCTTGATCCCCGCTCGCCCTATGAGCTCACCTATGCGATCGTGTTGAATCCTCAAGTCCAGTTACCCGACCTACCCTCGGCGTCCGTCGGTGCACCCAAGCTCTCCGCGGAGAGCAAGTTGACCCGTATTCCGCCGAACGAACTCATCGAGCGATACGCCGATGTGTTGCGCAACGGAACGGAAAGCCCGTTTGCGAGGGACTTTGCTCTCGCGAACGACCCGCTCTATGCGCAGGCTGGGCCGGATGCGCAAGCGCTCCGGCAAGAATCCTTCGGTGAGACCGTCCAAGTGACGTGGGAATCGACACCGGGTGAGACCGAAGTGGTGGCGTTTTCGACGGCAGATGCGGGAGCCATCGTGATGGGTACGATTATCGAGCGTGAGCGCGTGGAACCCGTCCAATCGGGGGCGGCTCTGAACTCCAGTATCGCGGTGCGAGCTCTCACCTCACTGTCGCAATCCACCGAAGGATTCGATGTCGAGTCCCAACTCCAAATACTCTGGTACGTGCCCCCGGTGGGATCTGAGGACGCGATCAGGGTCCTCGGTTTCACCTACAGCCTGATTGGTGCGAAGGAGGTAGCCAGTGAGTGATCCCCGGTTGGGACCCGCCCTGGCGGGTGCCGTGGACTTGTCGGGACTTGTGAACAAGAACCAAGCGCCCTCGACACCCTCGTCGGGTAATGCTGACTCTCTCGTGCGCGATGTCGATGACCGCAGCATTGCTGCCCTCGTCGAGCTCTCCCGCACTGTTCCCGTCATTCTCGAGGTCTATGGCGGCGAAGTGCAGCCTGTCCTGGGCCCCATCATTGAGAGCTATCAGGGTCGCTTTGTTTTGGGAACGGTGCGAGGTGAATCGTCTCCTGAGCTCGTTCGAGCGCTTCAGATCGAAGGAATCCCCACAGTACTCGCCCTGATTGGCGGTCAACCTGTTCCCTTGTTCAAAGGAATCCCCGCAGAGCAAGAAGTGCGGGCCATCTTGGACCAGGTGTTGACCTTTGCCCAAGAAAACGGAGTGACCGGCCAGGTTGACCCCGGTGCCAGCGCACCAGAGGAGGATTCGGAGCCACAGGAGGCGCCGCTACCACCCCTCCATCAGGAGGCCTTCGATGCTCTGACCCGCAACGACCTTCCGGCTGCGAAAGCGGCCTACGAGAAGGCACTGCAGGAGTCTCCTGCGGATGCCGATGCGGCCGCGGGACTAGCCCAGGTGGAGCTTCTCGAGCGCGCGCGATCTCTCGATGCTGAAGCAGTCCGGCGCTCAGCCGCTGATGATTCAGGAAATGCGGACCACGCGCTAGCCGTGGCTGACCTCGACATGTCCGGTGGACACATTGAGGATGCTTTTGTCAGGTTGCTGGGTATTTTCGCCAGCGCCAGTGACGAGGACAAAGAGCGGATTCGGGAGCGTTTGCTCAGCTACTTCACGATTGTGGGTCAGGCAGCTCCCGAGGTAAAAAAGGCGCGCACCCAGCTCGCCTCCCTCATGTTCTAGGCGTCTATGGTCTATCTCGACTATCAGGCCACC
>JALQXU010000064.1 GCA_023263045.1 Pontimonas sp. | reverse complement strand
GTAAAAACGCAGAATACCCGCGTTTGAACTCTCAAAATGAGCGTTTCCTGCGTGAGAGACTCGAGTCATGACAATGACGCTGGAGACATCGGTAAATACCCACACCCATCCTGGTCAGGCGACAAGGCCGACCGTATTGATGTGTCGTCCCGAGCACTTCACGGTGAGTTACCGGATCAACCCCTGGATGCATCCGGAAGACCCCACCGACACCTCACTTGCGGTGAAGCAGTGGACCACGCTCTACAACACCTATGTTGATCTGGGGTTCACGGTCCACCTCATCGAGTCAATCCCGGGACTACCCGACATGGTCTACGCGGCAAACGGTGGATTCGTGCTCGATGGCATCGCATACGGAGCACAGTTCCACTATCCAGAGCGTCAGCCCGAGGGCCCTGCCTATATGGAGTGGTTCCGCGCTCAGGGATTGGATGTCCGCGAACCCGAATCGACCAACGAGGGTGAAGGGGATTTCCTTCTCGTGGGAGACACCATCCTGGCTGCGTCAGGATTCCGCAGTGACACCTCCAGCCATCAGGAGATTGCCAACATTTACAGCCGCGAAGTCGTGTCCCTCCAGTTGGTTAACCCCAGCTACTACCACCTCGACACCGCGCTTGCTGTGATCGATGAGACCACCATCGCGTATTTGCCGAGCGCTTTTGACGAAGCGTCCCTATCCATCCTTCGCGAGCGCTACCCGGAGGCCATTATTGCGACCGAGGAAGACGCAGCGTTCCTCGGCCTCAACAGTTTCAGTGATGGCCACAATGTCGTGATTGCGGAGCGCGCCACCACCTTCGCACGAGACTTAGCCGATCGCGGATATAACCCCATCGGTGTTGACCTCTCCGAGCTACTGCTCGGCGGAGGGGGCGTTAAGTGTTGCACTTTAGAGTTGAGGGCATGACTCGCCGACTGACGACCCCCGATGTCCTGGAAATCGAACAGCACTCACTGACCAGGAACTACAACCCCCTTCCGGTTGTTGCGTCCAAAGCAAGAGGCGCGTGGGTGTGGGACGTTGAGGGGAAGAAATACCTCGACTGTCTTGCTGCCTACTCGGCGGTCAACTTTGGTCACTCGAATCCGAAACTGATTCGCGCAGCGAAGAAGCAGCTCGGGCGGGTAACACTGACCTCCCGGGCGTTCCATCATGACAAACTGGGGCTTTTTGCGAAGGAACTCGCCGAGCTCTTGTCGATGGACATGGTGCTTCCCATGAATTCGGGTGCAGAGGCTGTCGAGAGTGCCATAAAGGTCGCCAGAGCTTGGGGCTATCGGGTCAAGGGAGTTCAAGCCAACAAAGCGACGATTGTGGTGGCCAAGAACAATTTCCACGGTCGCACCATTTCGATCGTGAGCTTCTCCTCAGATGAATCATCGAGGAAAGACTTTGGCCCCTTCACTCCGGGCTTTGTGCAAGTCGAGTACGGCGATATCGAGGCTCTGGAGAGAGCGATCACCGATAACACGGTGGCAGTAATGCTGGAACCGATCCAAGGCGAGGCAGGCATCATCACACCGCCGAAGGGCTACCTCAAAGCTGTTCGAGCTCTCACGAAGAAGAAGAACGTTTTGATGATCGCCGATGAAATCCAGTCCGGGCTCGGTCGCACGGGCGCCACCGTCCAATGCCAGAAGGAAAAAGTTCAACCAGACATGTTCATCCTCGGCAAAGCCCTCGGAGGGGGCATTGTTCCGGTCAGCGCTGTCGTCGGGAAAGCCGACGTCATGGGGGTCTTAAAGCCCGGACAACACGGCTCCACGTTCGGGGGAAACCCTCTTGCCGCTGCGGTGGGTTTGGCCGTCGTTCGGTTGCTTGCCACCGGAGATATGCAAAAGCGCTCCGAGCGATTGGGAAAGCACGTCCACAAACGCCTAAAGAAACTCGTCGGCAAAGGTGTCCTTGCGGTGCGGGGTGCTGGCCTGTGGGCGGGAATCGACATTGACCCTCGTTTGGCCACGGGTCGCGAGGTCTGTGAGGCGTTGATGGCTAAAGGTGTCTTGGCGAAAGATACCCACGGGTCGACGATTCGCCTTGCGCCCCCGATTGTGGTCTCCAAGAAGGACTTAGATTGGGGAATCGATCAGCTCGAGACTGTTCTGCGAGAACTCTCAGCGAAATAACATCGCTCTGCTCTTCCCTCTCGGGTTAACTTAGGCTAACCTAACTTTGACGCACTCACGCAGCGGTGATGGTCCCTCATCCCTTCGTCTCTCAAGGAGAACAATGCTTGCATCTGCGCGCCTTCGTAGCGCTGTCCTCACCATCGCCTCGGTCTTTGTGCTGGTCGGCTGCGGGGCTACTCCCGACGCTGAGGTTGCAGATCAAGTCGACCCCACCGAGGTGACCGCTGAGGAGGTCGTCATCAATCCCGTCGCGGATGATTACGTCATTCTGTATTCCGGCCGAAACGAGAGCTTGGTGCAGCCCCTCATCGATCGGTTCACCGAACAAACCGGTATCACCGTTGATATCCGATACGCCGGGAGTTCGGAACTGGCTGCTCAGCTTCTCGAAGAGGGCGCGGACAGCCCTGCCTCAGTGTTCCTCTCCCAAGACGCTGGAGCGCTGGGAGCGCTCAGCCTGGAAGGCCTCTTTGCAGAATTACCTGCTGAGATTACAGGTCGAGTCAACCCCGCCTTCACGTCGTATGACGACAGCTGGGTCGGAATCACGGGTCGCGCTCGCGTCGTCGTTTATGACAGTGAAACCCTGACGCCGGAGGAACTTCCTTCCACGGCAGATGAGATTGTGGCACCCCAGTGGTCAGGAAAGGTGGGAGTTGCGCCGGGTAACGCGAGCTTCCAATCGTTCGTTACCGCTTATCGCGTCCTCCGAGGTGAAGGGCCCGCCGACCAGTGGGTGTCCGGCCTGAAAATCAATGACCCGCAAATCTTTGAGAGTAATGGGGCAATTCTGGAGGCGGTCAACGAGGGCACTCTCCCTCTAGGACTTATCAACCATTACTACTGGGAGCGCTTGGCTTTCGAGAGAGGGGCAGAAAACCTTCGTGCCCAATTGCATTTCACCGAAACAGGTGACCCTGCCTCCATTGTCAACGTGACGGGCATTGGCCTTCTCGAGGCTCAAAGCTTTGATCTGGATGCTCTCGAGCTCATTGAGTTCTTTGTCTCTGATGAAGCCCAGCAGTACTTTGTCGACGAAACCTTCGAGTATCCGCTGGTTCCAGGAATCGATGCTCCCGAAGGCCTGCCTGCCCTGGATGATTTGGCGGTGGCTGACTTCGATCTCTCAGACCTCGCAACCTTGAAACAGACCCAAGATCTCCTCCGAAAGTATGGGTTGATTCTCTAAACCCGTCAGGGTAAGAAAGGCCTTTGTGCCCACCACCATCGCACCAGAGCACACCCCTGCGTCAGCCGCCGGGGTGTCTCTCGTGACGAGACCACCGGCCTGGTTGACCGCTCTCGCGTTGCTTGCGGTTGCCACCGTGGCAATACCGCTCGTGTACCTGGGAGTGCGTGCTTCGGAGGTTCCGTTTGCAGAGGCTCTCGGAATCCTTTCCAGACCACTTGTCGGTGAGCTAGTCCTCAACACCATTGGTTTGAGTGTGGCCGTATCGGCAACGGCCATCGCGCTGGGCACGGTGATTGCCACGATTGTGACCAGGCTTCGCATCGGGGCGGCAAGAACCTGGTTGTTGGTGTCGGCGTTGCCCTTGGCTGTGCCTTCTTACATTGCCTCGTATGGCTGGCTCGTCCTCGTGCCAGGACTCAATGGGTTTTGGCCGAGCTGGGCCCTTCTCAGTGCCGTCACCATTCCTTATGTCACCCTTCCGGTAGCGGCGGTATTGCGGGGAACCTCCGCTGACGGTGAAGCAGTGGCGAGAACACTGGGCTTGCGGCCTTCCTCTACACCCTCAGCGACTTTGGGTTGGTGGCGATGCTGCGGTTCCAAACGCTGACCTGGGGTGTGCAACAGGCCTATTCGGCGAGCTTTGATCGGTCCCAAGCAGCACTCTTGGCTCTGTTGCTCGTGGTTATTGCCATCGTTGTGGTGGCAGCGGAGCGTGGCGCCAGGGGTTCTGTGACGAGAACGACAGCTGTTCACTCCACGAAAGAACCCCTAACTCCCCTTGTTCGGGTGCTGTTCACATCGCTGGTGGCTCTCCCACCAGCAATCGGTGTGCTTATTCCTTTGGTGGGTTTGAGTGCTCGCCTTGCCGAGGCAACCACTCTCCGCTCAATCAACGTCGAGCGACTTGTCGAGGCCACCATCACCACGATGGGAGTCTCTCTCGCTGCGGCACTGGTGGCTCTTGCGCTTGCGCTCCCGATTGCTGCATTAGGTGCGAGGTATCGGGGCCGGTGGGTCTCTGTTGTCGAAAGCGCTGGATACCTCTCGAACGGGCTTCCAGGAATCGTGGTGGGTCTCTCGCTCGTGTTCTTCTCGCTGTCCGTCATTCCCTCGCTCTACCAAACTGTTGTGGTCTTGGTTTTCGCGTATGCGGTGCTCTTTATGCCAAAGGCCTTGGGAACGGCTAGGGCCAGCATTGAAGGGGTCTCGGTTGACCTCATCAATGTGGCTCGCACCTTGGGGGCGTCCCGATTTCAAGCCTGGTGGCGGGTGACCGTCCCCCTGGCTCTTCCTGGGATTGGAATCGGGGCTCTTCTCGTGGCGATTACCACGATGAAGGAACTCCCCGCCACACTGTTGCTCCGACCACTGGGCAGTAGCACGCTCGCGACGGAGTTGTGGTCGAGGACGGCGGCAGGAGAGTTCGGTGCTGCCGCCCCCTACGCCGCAGTACTTGTTCTCGTTGCAGCAATTCCTGCGATGATTCTCTCTGGTGTTCGCTCGGTAGCGAAGGAGGAGCTGTGACCACGCTGACGCTGGAAAACATTAGCCTCTCCTACGGCTCGAGGCAGGCTCTGCGGGACGTATCGCTCGTGGTTCCCTCCGGATCATTGGTGGCGATTTTGGGTCCATCCGGGTGTGGGAAAACCAGCCTCCTGATGGCCTTGGCCGGTCTGGTTTCGATTGGTTCGGGGACCATCACCGTGGGATCGCGGGAGCTCTCCTCCGCGGGTCATCGCGTCCCCCCCGAGCAGCGGGGCATTGGTTGGGTTCCCCAAGAGTCATCCCTGTTCC
>JALQXU010000063.1 GCA_023263045.1 Pontimonas sp. | reverse complement strand
CATCGCACCGGTTCGGCGACCTACCTAATTGCTCCCCTGGCAATTGGGAGCCTGGCAGACATCACCACCACCTTGGGTGACCAGGAGTGGATTATTCATGCTGCTCACCAAGACCTTGCCTGCCTCAGGGAGGTGGGTGTTGAACCTCAGACGCTTTTCGATACCGAATTGGGTGCGCGCCTGGCAGGGCTTCCCAAGGTGGGCTTACAGGGGGTTGTCGAGGACGTTTTGGGCATGGCTTTGGCCAAGGAACACTCTGCTGCCGATTGGTCCACAAGGCCCCTGCCCGATGAATGGCTCGCCTACGCCGCCCTCGATGTTGAGCTGTTGCCTCGGATTCGTGATGAGATCGCCCGTATCCTCACCGATTCCGGCAAATGGGATCTCGCCCAAGAGGAATTCCAGGCTCAGCTCTCTCTGACTCCACCCGCACCCAAAACAGAGCCGTGGCGCAGGCTTTCCGGCCTCCACCAGATCAGAGGCTCACGAGCCCTCGCTATTGCCCGCGAGCTGTGGGAGGCCAGGGAAGACCTCGCGCAATCGACGGACAGAGCTCCGGGGCGGCTGGTGCCAGACCGGGCGCTGATCGCAGCGGTGGTCGCCAATCCGTCTTCGAAACGCGAGCTCGCAGAACTCAAAGAGTTCCATGGGCGCGCGAGTCGGTCTGAACTTCCGCGCTGGTGGAGCGCCATCGAACGAGGACGAGCCACCGAAGACGTCCCCGAAACCAGAGCTCCCTCCGAAGGCCCACCACCGCCTCGGGTGTGGGCTGATCGAAACCCTGAAGCCGCCAAGCGAATCGCCGCGGCACGGGATGTCGTGTCCTCACTGTCGCAGGAGCATGACATCCCGGCTGAGAACCTTCTCACCCCGGACTATTTGCGCAGGCTGTGCTGGGAGCCACCAGAGCCAGCCACGCAGGAAGCTATTTCTGCATTTCTTCAGGAAAAAGGTGCGAGGCCTTGGCAAATCGCTCTGGTGTCGGCCCCGCTGGCGTCTGCCTTTGTGGATGCCCGCCAAAGTCAGAACCCCGCAACGGCTGAGGAATCGTAGAGCCCACCGACCAGGTCGAAAACTGGCGCCCAGGCTTCTAGCATGGGGGGACCAAGTGGAAGGTTTGTGATGCAGGGAAACCCGGTTGTCTTTGTCGATGGTGTTCGCACTCCTTTTGGGCGCGCAGGCGAAAAGGGTATGTACTGGAAGACCCGGGCGGATGACCTCATCGTGTCCGCCATCATCGGGTTGTTGGAGAGGAACCCCGCAATCCCCCGGGAGCGCATCGATGATGTTGCGATAGCCGCCACCACCCAGGAGGGCGACCAGGGGCTCACCCTGGGTCGAACGGCCGCGATTTTGGCAGGGCTTCCACTGGGCGTCCCAGGCTTTGCGATTGATCGCATGTGTGCGGGGGCGATGACCGCGGTGACCACTCTTGCCGGCGGTATCGCCGCCGGCGCCTACGACATCGCGCTCGCAGGTGGGGTGGAACACATGGGACGACACCCACTCGGTCGCGATATTGACCCCAACCCGCGGTTTCTCGCAGAAAAACTGGTGAGTCCTGATGCGCTCAACATGGGGATTACCGCGGAGCGCCTGCACGACCGTTTTCCCGCCCTCACTAAGGAGCGCGCTGACCGCTTTGGAATGCTCTCCCAGCACAAAGTGGAGGCCGCCTACAAGGCCGGCCACATCCAACCTGACTTGATACCCGTTGCACTCCCCAGTGACGAGGGCTACGGATTGGCCACCGAGGACGAGGGCCGCAGGCCCACCACCACGATGGAGGCCCTGGCGGACCTGAAAACCCCGTTTAGACCGCATGGCAAGGTCACCGCGGGTAATGCCTCACCCCTAACCGATGGGGCGACTGTCTCGGCACTGGCCTCCGAAGACGTGGCTCGCGAGTTGGGCCTTGGTGTGAAGATGCGGATGGTGTCTTTTGGTTTTGCCGGGGTGGAACCAGAAGTGATGGGTATTGGACCCATCCCCTCCACCGAGAAAGCACTCGCCAAAGCGGGACTCACTATTGACGATATTGGGCTGTTCGAGCTCAACGAGGCTTTCGCCGTTCAGGTGTTGAGCCTGCTCGACCATTTCGGGATTGACGATGAGGACCCTCGGGTAAACCCGTGGGGCGGAGCGATAGCGCTCGGCCATCCACTCGCAGCGTCGGGTGTTCGGCTCATGATTCAGCTTGCGCGCCAGTTCGAAATGCACCCCGAGGTGCGCTTTGGTCTCACCGCCATGTGTGTGGGCCTGGGTCAAGGGGGAAGCGTGATTTGGGAAAACCCGCACTACACAGGAGCGAAGTAATGGCTAAGAGCGCCGTCGCACAATACGACTCTTTGGATGTTGCGCCGCTGCTGGCGCACGCGAAGGACGAGGTTGTCACCCACAGCTTTGTTCGCTACGTGCCATTGCCGAAGGCCGGTGGCACCCTGGCTCTGGTCACCCTCGATAACGGTAAAGACCACACCAGGCCGAATACTCTGGGTCCTCAGGGCCTGGTCGAGCTTCGCGAAACACTGTGGGGGCTTCAAAAGGAAGCCGCGGCGGGATCCATTCAGGCTGTCGCCATCACGGGTAGTCCTTTCATTCTTGCCGCGGGCGCTGACCTGTCGAAGGTCGGAGATATTCCAGATCGCGCCACCGGTGTTCTCATGGTCAAGCTCGGGCACCAAACCCTGGGGCTCTTAGGCGAAATGGGAGTTCCCTCGTTCTGTTTCATCAACGGTCTGGCACTCGGGGGTGGGCTCGAGGTGGCCTTGAACGCGGACTATCGCACCGTGTCCCAGAGTGCAGCAGCCCTGGCGCTTCCGGAAGTGTTCCTGGGTTTGATCCCAGGCTGGGGTGGAGCGTGGCTGTTGCCCAACCTTGTGGGTATCAAGAACGCTCTCACGGTCATGGTGGAGAACCCGCTCAAGATGAACCGGACACTCAAACCCGAGCAGGCGCTGAAGCTCGGCATCGCCGATGCGATGTTCCCCGCCGCGCGTTTCCTGGAAGACTCGTTGGCCTTTGCCGACGAGGTTGTGGCGGGCAAAAGGAAGGTCAAGAGGCCCCACCAGCCCGGTGCGCTCGAGCGCAACACGGTGTGGCCCCTGGCGGTCAACACAGCACGGAAGATGCTGCGCGAGCGCATCGGAACCGTCGCTAAGTCCCCCTATGCAGCGCTCGACCTTCTCGCTGGAGCAAAGTCCTCGACCAAAGCGGCGGGTTTCGCAGCTGAAGACGACGTGCTAGCGGAGCTTATTGCGGGTGACCAGTTCCGAGCGAGTGTCTATGCGTTCATGTTGACCCAAAAACGCGCGAAGGTCACTCCTGGAGCTCCCGACCGCGAGCACGCTCAGCCCATCACCAAAGTGGGGGTCGTGGGCGGTGGCCTTATGGCACGACAGTTTGCGTTCCAAATCCTGCGGCGTCTGGAAGTCCCCGTGGTAATCAGCGACATCTCGGAGGAGAGGGTCAACGATGCAACAACGTGGATGGAAGGTGAAGTCCAGGCCCTTCTTGACAAGGGTCGCCTCCACAGCGACACCGCAAACAAGTTGCGGGGCCTGATTCACGGAACAACCACGATGGCTGATTTCGCCGACTGTGACCTCGTCATCGAGGCGGTGTTTGAAGAGATCGGCGTCAAGCGAGAGGTGTTCCAGGAACTGGAAAAGCACGTCTCTGAGGAAGCGATTCTCGCTTCGAATACCTCGTCACTCTCGATTGGTGACATCGCCTCGGTGCTGAAGCATCCAGGGCGCATGGTGGGAATCCATTTCTTCAACCCCGTGGCAGTCATGCCCCTGGTTGAGGTCGTGAAAGCTGACAAGTCTTCTGATGCGGCCCTTGCCACGGGAGTCGCTTTAGTAAACAAGCTTCGCAAAACCGCCATTGTGACAGCGGACACCACAGGCTTTGTGGTCAACAGATTGCTGGCGAAGCTTTTGGGTGAAGCTATGCACGCCATCGAGGTGGGCACCCCATACGAGGTCGTGGACGAGTCGGTAGCCCCCCTGGGTCTTCCCATGGGGCCGTTCGCCCTCCTCGAACTGGTGGGCCTTCAGGTGGGCGCTCATGTGCTCGATACCCACCACAACGCGTTCCCCGATCGATTCTTCGCCAGCGAGGCTCTCACGAAGCTCGTAGGACACGGACGAATCTACGACCGTGACGCCAAAAAGAAAATCACCGGCGTGAGCGCGTTTGCGAGTGACCTTATCGGTGAGGGTCCCGGCTACACCGCGGAGGAGCTTCGCGACAGGGTGTATGACGGGCTCGCTGACGAAGTGTGGCGCATGCTCGATGAGGGAGTCGTTGCTGGCCCTGAGGACATTGATGTGGCGATGATTCTCGGAGCGGGCTGGCCCTTCCATATGGGTGGCCTCACACCGTTCCTCGATCGAGTGGGGGCAAGCGAGAAGGCGCGGGGAAAGACCTTCCACACTCCCCCCATCAAAGGGGTTAGTTAGGTCGCTTCCTCGACATCGCGGGTTTCGGACACGTTTCCCTCCGCGGTTGATTCCTCGGGAAGTGGCCTCGCCACCGGAACTTTCATACCGAGCACTTGAGCGACCAGGTTCCTCGCGATGTGTTGTGAGGAAAGGCCCGCTTCATCGAGGATTTCACCGCGGGAGGCGTGGTCGAGGAACTCGTCTGGCAGTCCGATTTCGTCGACGGCGGTGTCCACGCCCGCTGCGCGAAGCTCCTGGCGAATTCTGGTGCCGATTCCCCCGACTCGGATCCCATCCTCAATACTGACCACAATCCGGTGGTCTCGAGCCAAATCAATGATGCTGGGAGCCACAGGAATCACCCAGCGAGGGTCGACAACGGTCGCACCGATTCCCTGCGCGGAGAGCCTCTCCCGGACCTCCATCGCCATGTGAACCATCGGTCCCACGGCCACGATCAGGACGTCTTTGTGGGCAGCTTCGGCCATCACATCAACACCGTCGTCGGTTCTCCTGACCGCCTGAATTTCGGGGGACACTGACCCCTTGGGGAAGCGAATGACCGTGGGAGCATCATGGATCGCGACCGCTTCGGCGAGCTCCTCACGGAGGCGTTTCGCATCACGCGGTGCGGCAATCCTGATGCGTGGCACAACCTGCAAGATGGAGAGATCCC
The DNA here is from genome assembly GCA_023263045.1 of Pontimonas sp. Taxonomy (GTDB): domain Bacteria; phylum Actinomycetota; class Actinomycetes; order Actinomycetales; family Microbacteriaceae; genus Pontimonas. The sequence goes on along the minus strand of JALQXU010000063.1, from coordinate 42 downwards.
ACATTCCGTGGTGACTGGGGCCATCCGGACCTGTCACCCCTG
>JALQXU010000062.1 GCA_023263045.1 Pontimonas sp. | reverse complement strand
TGCCTCATCCGTGGCAAGCCTGGTGGCCATACCGATGTGGCTTTGTGCTTCCGTAGCGGCACGCAACGCGAGATCGCCATCCAGTCCCTCGCGTTGCGAAATCAGTTGTGCAACCTGTTCGGGACTGGGAACCTGCAACACGATGGTGCGCGTTCTGGATCTGATGGTCGGGAGAACATCGGCAGTAGACGGGGCACACAAAATCCACACCGTCTGGGGTGGCGGCTCCTCCAGAGCTTTGAGTAAGACGTTCGAGGTTCGCTCCGTCATCCGATCGGCATCCTCAATGACGACGACCCGATAGTTGGACGCAGAGGGAGAAAAATAGGAGAACGCGACCAAGGCGCGGACCTCTTCGATGGTGATGGTCACCTTGTTGGTCGACAAGATCGACACATCGGGGTGGGCACCCGCCAGAACCTGTCGCCACGCTTCTTCACTGTCTCCCGCGCCCACGAGCTCCGCAGCGAACGCGTGGGCAAGGGTGGAGCGCCCAGAACCGGGTGGACCGGTGATCAGCCAGGCGTGTGTCATCGCAGAAGAACCCGGGACGGCTGCTGCTTTCATCTGGGCAATGGCTGGCTCTTGGCCGACCAAATCATCCCAGAGCGTCATGCCCTAAGGCTATCCAAGGAGGTCTGACACCTTGACTACGATCGCCTCGTGAATCTCCTCGATGGAGGACTCTCCATCAATGACGAGGAATCTCTCGGGTTCCTCTGCTGCGAGAGCGAGGTAACTCTCGCGCACACGGGTGTGGAAGTCTTCAGCCTCTGCCTCAAGCCGGTCATATTGACGCTCCCCTGCGGCTTGGCGTGCTTTCGCAACGGAGGCGGGAACATCGAGCACGACGGTGAGGTCTGGCATCAGGTTCTCCGTTGCCCACAAAGAAATGTCGCGAACCTCGGTGGGGTCGAGAACGCGCCCCGCTCCCTGGTAGGCGACAGAGGAGTCGAGGTAGCGATCTTGAACCACTATCTCTCCTCTCTTGAGGGCCGGCCTCACCAGGGTGTGGATGTGGTGGGAGCGGTCTGCCGCATAGAGCAGAGCCTCCGCACGCGGAGCGATAAACCCTTCGCGGTGCAGGATGATGTTGCGAAGCTCAGTGCCGAGGTCAGTGCCCCCTGGCTCACGGGTAATCACGACAGTGTGACCCTCGGATTCCAGCCAACTCGCCAGCAAATTAATCTGCGTCGTTTTTCCGGAGCCATCTCCGCCTTCAAAGGTGATGAAGAGACCTGCCATCCCTAGTCCTCATCCCTGATCTCGACGGTCTTGGGGCTCTTCGACGAAGGATTCCCGTCCTTGGACGGTGTCGCCTTCTTCTTTCCCACGGTTTTCTTGGTCGTTGTTTTCTTTGCGGCAGTCTTTTTCTTCGCGGGAGCCTTCTTGGCGGTGCGTTTCGGGGCTGGGCCTTTGGCTCGCTTGTCCGCAATCAGTTGCACTGCTGCCTCAAAATCCAACGAATCAAGCGGCATTCCTCGGGGAACGGTGGCGTTAATCTCTCCGTCGGTGACATAGGGGCCAAAGCGTCCGTCTTTGAGCAGGATGGGCTTTCCGCTCACCGGGTCTGCTTCGAAAGTCTTGAGAGCAGAGGCTTGGCGTCGCCCCCCATACTTGGGTTCAGCAAAACGCTGAAGTGCGCCCTCGACATCAATCTCGAAGATCTTTTCTTCGCTATCGAGTGACCGAGTATCCGTTCCCTTCTTCAGATACGGGCCATACCGTCCGTTCTGCGCCGTAATCATCTCGCCAGACTCGGGATCCACACCGACCTCTCGGGGCAGCGCTAACAGGCGCAACGCGGTCTCAAGATCGATGGTCTCAATCTCCATCGACTGGAAGAGTGAGGCCGTCTTTGGCTTGGGCGCAGAGGCTTTCTTCTTCTTCGGCGCATCCTCGGCGGGCGCTTCGGGCTCGGGGAGCACCTCAGTCACATAGGGACCAAAGCGACCCTTCTTTGCCACGATTTCGAGACCCGTCTGGGGGTCAACACCCAGCACGCGGTCGACGACCGGTGGCTCATCAGCAATCTGTTGCGCCTTTTCTGGCGTGAGCTCGTCGGGAGCTAGCTCCAGAGGCAAGTTAACGTTCTTGACCTCACCAGTGTCGGGATCGGTGACCTCCAAGAAGGGACCATACTTCCCCACTCGCAAATTGATGGTCGGACTGATCTCCAAGGTGTTCAACGCCCTGGCATCGATCTCCTCTGTGGCGGCAAGAGCGATCTCTTTGAGGCCCTGGTGCTCGCCGTCACCGAAATAGAACTTGTGAAGCCATTCGCCCCGCTGATACTCACCGCGAGCGATACGGTCGAGGTCCTCTTCCAGCTCTGCCGTGAAGTCGTAGTCGACCAAGTCGGAGAAGCGCTCCTGCAGCAAGCGCGTGACCGGGAACGCAATCCATTGCGGAACGAGCGCCGTTCCTCGCCGAACGACATAGTTCCTGTCGATAATGACCTGAATGATGGAGGCGTAGGTCGAGGGTCGCCCAATGCCTTTTTCCTCCAATGCCTTGACGAGGCTGGCTTCGGTGTACCGGGCAGGCGGTTGGGTGTTGTGGGATTTGGCTTCGACATCGGAGATGGTGATGACATCCCCCACGGTCAGGGGAGGAAGTATCGCGTCCGCGTCTTTCTCGTCTTTCTTCTCGGCCTCTGCGCCCTCATCGTCTTTACTCTCCTGGTAAGCCTGGAGGAATCCGCGCTCAGTGAGAATCGTTCCCGAGGCACTCAATGTCGCTTTCGAGAACTCGACACCCTCGCCAGAAGGTAGAGGTTCTGCCTCAATCGTGATCGAGACTGTTTCTCCTTTGGCATCGACCATTTGACTGGCGACGGTGCGCTTCCAAATGAGGTCATAGAGCTTCAGCTCGTCGGAGCGCAGCACTCCCGCTAATTCACTCGGTGTGGCAAATACATCTCCCGCGGGACGAACCGCCTCGTGCGCCTCCTGGGAGTTCTTCGACTTTCCTTTATACAGTCGTGGCTCACTCGGCACGGAGCCATGGCCATAGAGGGCTTGGGCGGCAGCTCTCGCAGCCGTGATGGCCTGTGCGGAAAGCGAGACCGAGTCGGTTCGCATATAGGTAATGTGACCGTTCTCATAGAGACCCTGGGCAATGCTCATCGTCTGCGACGCTGAGTAACGGAGTTTGCGTCCAGCTTCTTGCTGAAGAGTCGATGTCGTAAACGGAGCCGCGGGCCTCCTGGTGTAGGGCTTCGGCTCTACCTTGGTGACCACGGGCGACACAGCGTCAGATTGAAGCATCGAGGCTACTGCCGCTGCTTCCGTCTCACCCAGGAGCACCGCATCGCCCTCGAGTTGGCCGAGGTCCGAGAAGTCGCGACCACTGGCCACTCGGCGATCATCGAGCTTGGTCAGGGAGACAGCAAAGCTCTCGCCCGAGGTCTTGTGTCCGGTGGCCTCGATATCGGAATAGGTGGCTGAGACAAACGCGCGCCGCTCGAGCTCGCGATCCACAATCAACTTGAGCGCCGGCGATTGAACACGACCCGCTGACTTAGCCCCGCTCACGCGACGCCACAACACCGGAGAGACCTCAAACCCGTAGAGACGATCCAGGATGCGCCTCGTCTCCTGCGCATCCACCAGAGCAACATCGACATCCCGTGTGGAATCGGATGCTTTCTGGATGCTCTCGGGGGTGATTTCGTGGAAGACCATCCGTCGCACCGGAACCTTAGGCTTGAGTACCTCGAGCAGATGCCACGCGATGGCTTCCCCCTCGCGGTCCTCATCAGTGGCGAGCAGGATTTCCGACGCGTCTTTGGCCGCACGTTTGAGTTCAGCCACGGTTTTCTTCCCGCGATCGGTCGTCACATAGAAGGGTTCAAAGTCGTTGTCGATATCAATACCGAACTTGCCCGCGGGACCCTTTTTTACCTCGGGAGGCAAATCTCTGGGGTGCGCGAGGTCGCGCACGTGACCGACTGAGGCCATAACTTCGTAGTCATCACCCAAGTACTTGCCAATGGTTTTTGCCTTGGCAGGGGACTCGACGATAACGAGCTTCTTCGTGGCGGCCACTCTTCTCCTTGCACCCACACTCATACCCTGGACATTCCGAGGGATTGTGCTGCGTTTCCCATGAGAGGGAAAATCTCAACGGGGCTCACGATACACAACAATTTATTTCCCGCCACCATCGACCACTCCCGCTCTCGCCGTGGCGTGAACATCCAGAAGGCCTGCTTCAGCGCGCCCACTGATCACCCAACTCTCCCGCCAGTACTCACACGAGACCAGCGTGAGCTCGCTTTTTTTCAGGACCTCTCGAGCCACTGAACAGGGCTCTCCCGTTGTGACTCCGACCGAAACATCGGCGGCAGCGAGTGCTGCCGCGTCAACAGCGTGTGCCACCTTTCGCTCGAAAATGACGTGTGCCCCGACACTCGTGGCCACCACGCCGAGGACCACAATCGCACCAGCGATCCCCGCAAGCGCGATAGTCGCACTACCCTCCTGGTCCATGGCTCACCCGTTGGCTGGAGGGCGAAGCGCACAGGCCTCAGCTCGAAGCACGAGCGGGTCGATCGCCCACAGTCCACTGGTCAGCGTTTTCTCTCGCTCAACACAGAGCAGGTCGCTCTCTTCCCTCACTCCCTCTACCACGAAGGGTTCTGGGACCCTTTGGAGGAGGCCTATATGGGTTGCGATATCCGCCGCTCGGATGACACCGACGCCGCCCTCCACGAGATGTACAACCAAGAGCCTTGCCAACAGGGGTTGCATTGGGAAGCCCATCCTGACCCACCCCAATCGGCTGAACTTTGTAGCCTGCGTGCTGCATTGTTCAATGGCCATGGGCAAACTTTTTTGCCTCATGCTCAACGAGTTCGTCACGGCAAACCGCTCCGTCGACAAGGTTGCACTCCAGCAAGTGCTAACCGAGGCTAAAACGGGTTTCACCATCGGGAGCCAGAGCGCACCCGATGGGGAGGACACGCACCGCCTCTTTAACGCATGGGATTCCATCGCGGAGGTGTTGGGGGTTGACCCCTGTTCGGACCGCCACCGTGCGGTAGTAGGAATTAGGGAAATGATTTCCACTATGTACGTTACGTACCAAGATGCCCCCCTCCCCCCGAACTATTGTGCCCGTCGCATCCAGGCGTTCTAGGAACACTGCCTGGCGCCGGGGAAAGCAGGCCATTATATATCAGTGCTCAACCACGATTTTGATTTATTGATGGCCCGAATCTTCCCCTTCGGTTTAGCCATGTT
>JALQXU010000061.1 GCA_023263045.1 Pontimonas sp. | reverse complement strand
TCGACCACCGTCCCTGGCGACCAACACAATGTTGTGGCCAGAGCGGGCGAGGGAGCGAACGTATTCGACACCCAGACCGCTACTCGCGCCGGTGACGAGTGCCCAGCGCGGAGAGTTCATGGTGAAAGTCTAGGAGTCAGAGATTTCGTAACCCTGATCGCCCAAGAGCGCGCTGAGTCACGATCATTCCCACCACAACAAGAAAACCTGCCGAAGCCAGAATGGCTACCATCACTACATCAGCACCTGGCGCGAGCAACTCACCCGTGGGTCCTTGCCATGGCCACAGGGCACGCAAAGAACCCAGCATGAGTCCGGTCATGATGGCCAGAGTGATGGCGAAATGATTCGCGAGCAGCCATTGCAAACCTCGCACGAATACGCCCAATCCGAGAAGAGCACCGAGAACAAACACGGCCAGGTAGGCAACATCACGATCATTGACGGCGGACAGAGTGGGTTCATACATACCCAGTGTCAACAACAGGTATGAGCCCGACACCCCGGGGAGGACTAGAGCGCACACTGCAAGAGCGGCAGCCGGTGCGACCCAGAGAAGAGAATCACTGGGGAGCCCACCACCCGGAAGGCCTAGTGCCAAGAACACCGCGGAGGCACTGGCCAGGGCAGCAAGGGCCAAGGCCGGTGTCCACCGGGAGCCCACCATCTGGAGAGGAACCCACAGCGACGCCAGAATCAGGCCGGCAAAGACGGCCCTGGTCAAGATCGGATAGTCCTCCAATACGGGTTCCAGAAGCCACGCGCCCAGGAAGATTCCGGCCACCATTCCCACCCCTACGGGCACCACAATCGACCACGCGATGTCTCGCCATGGTGCTCGCACTGCGGCGGGTCCTGAGCGAAGACCCGCGACGAGTGTCTGAACCAGACTCGACGCCGAGCGAATCAGGGTCTGGTAGACCCCCGCGATCAGCGCAACAGTTCCGCCGCTTACTCCCGGGACGATCTCAGCGAGCCCGATCAGGAATCCCCTCAGGCCATTGAGCACGGAGCCAACAACCCTGGTCATGCGGAACTACCTTTCACGGGAGCGAATGTGCGCCCTGATGGGAGCGTAACGAAACCCCATCTTGGGGCGCGCCTCTACTCGCCGAAGAGGTCGATTATCTGCGGACCGGCCACGATAACAACAGCGAGTGCCGCGATGACCCATCCCACAATGCGCCAAGCCCTCGCTCGCTTGTCCATCGGATCTGACATCGCCCCAGTGTATTGGGGGATCAAAGCCGTAGGCTTCGGAACATGAAGCGTGGCGTAGGAAGCTGGATTGTCATCGGTGCTTTCGCACTCAGTGGGGTGTGGCACCTGATCTCCCCGACATCATTCCTCTGGCTCATGCCACCCTGGCTCCCGCTGTCACTGGAACTTGTCTACCTCTCGGGCGTCGCGGAGCTTCTGGCCGTTGCGGGGCTCCTCATGAGACATCGACTAGCGCCGCTTTTTACGGTGCTGGTTCTGTTGGCGATTTGGCCGGCGAACTGGTGGTTCGCAATCGACTCTGTCACCTCTCAGGATGCGACGACGGCGCTCATTGCGTGGCTGCGTCTGCCCCTTCAGATTCCCCTGATCTGGTGGGCTTGGACGAGCCCCATCAAGCCCAACCCACATGCGACTACTACGCTCGGGGGTCATGAGTAACTACAGCGTCACCGAAATCGGTCCCCTCTCCTCGTGGAGAGACCACTATGGAGGATTTGTTCCCGAAACAACGAGGGATGGCCGGAGGGTGGTCGACCACGAGTTAGGAGGGGACGTCATCGGAGTCTCGGCGACGTCCTACGAGCCGGGCGAGGAAGCCGGGTACTGGCACAGCCACTCAGAAATCGATGAGGTCTACATCTTTCTCGAAGGTAAAGGGCAAATGGGGCTGGACGACGATGTCGTCGATGTTGGACCCGGCACAGTGATTCAGGTCGGGACGGGTGTTATGCGGACCTGGCGCTGCACACCCGATAGCCCCACCAACCTCAAGTGGTTATGCGTGAGAGCAGGCCAGAAACCCCTGCCGGCAATTCCGGATGACGCGGTTCCCATCCGGGACATCCCGATGCCCTGGTAGGGAACCATCAGGTTTCGCTCGGCGAATCCCAGGGCGACTGCGTCTAGCGCCGCCGCTAACCTAGGTAGCCGCGGAGCACGTCTTCCTGCCAGCTACCGTTAATTTGAGCGGCATCGGGCATCATTGGCGGGCTATCCAGAACAAAAACCCCCGTGGAGTCGGCACCCCATCGTTCAATGAGCTCTTCGAGACACTCGGTGGGGGGAGACTGCGCAACGTCACCAATCTCGCTGATGAAGACTGTTGTCACACCCTGTTCTGCGGACTTCTCAATAAACCAATCACCCTTCGCCGCATCATCCTCGAAACAGCTGTAGGAAATCCACGAAATTCCTAAAGCATCAATCGGGCCTAGTGCGGGCGAAAGCTGTTCGCTATAGAACGAGGGATCTCGTTGAAGAATGTTGGGTTGGGAGTAAAGGACTCCGTTGAAGAGTGGCCTCGCCGCTTCGGCGTAACGAGGGAAGAAGGAGTTATGTCCCTCAATCCCTGCGTACTTATCGAGCTCCGACACCGGAGAGAAGTACTCTGCTTTGACCTGCTCTGCAGCTTCCGCCATGAGAGGGATGAGGTCAACACTCTGCTCGAGGACGCTCTCTCGAATGGGCTCGGGGATAAGACCCGGCTCGCCGTCAACACCAGCCTGCTGAAATTGGCCCCAGACCGAGACGACAAGCCCCGCTTGCTTGGCTTCAACCACCTGACACTGCATCGACTGAATCCATCGCTGCTGTGCTTGGTCGTCACTCGAGCCGTTTCGATCGAAAACGATAGATCCATCCTCGGTATAGAAAATACCCCAGCCGATGGACACTGCATTGAGCCCCTGATCGGCGATCTCCTGAGCCGACGAGTAGGACTGGAACTGGAAGCTACCGGAGGGAAAAAGCACCCCAAAAGGAATATCTGATGAACGCGCTAGCTCAGCGGGAATGTCGCAGGCCCCGCGACCCCCGGTCCGCTCCGAACTCCCACCTCCCTGAACAGAGCTGTCCCCTTGGCTGGGCCCTGTAGGTCCTTGTGGCCCGCCCTGGCAACCAGCAATCAACAGTGTGAAAGCCATCACAAGACTCATCACCAAACGCCGCGGCATCAGATAGTTCCTCTCAGAGTTGGTGCTCTAACGCTAGACAGAATGCAGGAACAACTCAAACACTCAAGAACCGGCAAAGCGAAAGCGCCGTAGGAGGAGTCAAACCTTGGATGAATCTCGTGTGTCGGGCTGACAGGATTTGAACCTGCGACCCCTTGACCCCCAGTCAAGTGCGCTACCAAGCTGCGCCACAGCCCGTGGCAGTCGACGATAACTCGTCGGCAACGAAGAGAGTCTAGCGTTTCACACCGCCTCGGTTCACCGCGGCTCCCTCAGTCGCTTCGCATCTAGCCCTCGGTAGGCTCAGGCTGTGCTTTTACTTGACCTCGGTCTTGTTGTCGCCGGCCTCGCCCTGTTGATAGGCGGCGGAGAGGCTCTCGTTCGAGGAGCATCCACTCTTGCCGTGCGCGCCGGGATTTCTCCGCTCGTCATCGGTCTTGTGGTTGTGTCTGCGGCAACCTCAGCTCCGGAGCTCGCTGTGACCGTGGGAGCCGTGCTCGAAGGAGAACCGGGACTCGCCCTCGGAAACGTGATCGGGAGCAACATTGCCAATATCCTTCTCATTTTGGGGCTGTCCGCAGTGCTGAGCCCGCTCGCAATCCGGCGCCAAGTAGTGAGGTTCGATATCCCGGTGATGCTCGGGATATCGATTTTGCTGGTCGTCGTAAGCCTCGACGGGGTCCTGAGTTTGCTTGATGGTGTCCTCCTGTTAGGGGGGCTCGTGATCCACGCGAGCCTCAGCATCATCATCGGTCGCAAAGAAGCGCACGATGCTGCTTATGTGCCAGCGGCAATGCCCCTCAACAGCACCCCCGTTCCCCTGTGGCTCGCGATGATTCTCGTTGCCATTGGAGTGGGGCTACTGGTGTTGGGTGCACAAACACTCGTCACCGGAGCTGTGAATATCGCACTCGACCTCGGAGTGAGCAGCTTGGTAGTAGGTCTCACCGTGGTCGCAATCGGAACATCACTTCCAGAACTTGCCACCTCTCTCGTTGCTTTGCGACGAGGCGAGCGGGACATGGCAGTGGGCAACATCGTGGGGAGCAATATTTTCAACATTGGTCTTGTCCTCGGGTTGCCGGCGATCCTTTTCGCGGAGGGCATTGCGCTTCCTAGCGCTGCCATTGCTTTGGATTTGCCATTGATGCTGGCGGCTACAGTGGCGCTGTTGCCTATTGCTTTCACCGGTTTCGTTATAGCGCGGTGGGAGGGCGCCCTGTTTGTGGGCCTCTACGTGGCCTATCTGCTCTATGTGGTTCTGGCCTCTACTGAGCACGACGCGGCAACGGGTTTCACCAGCATCATGTTGTGGTTCGTCCTTCCCCTCGTCGGAATCACCCTGGTGGCGGTTACCGCCTACGAGGTAGGTATCTACCGTGGTCGAGCGATAGCTCGACGGACTACATCCCAAGAAAGACAGTCAGGCGACCTTCGTTCATAGTCAATCTCTAGGGAACCTGAAGATAAAACTTAGGGTGTTCATAAGTTCTGCATAGGTTGCGTTCCTACCGTAGGCAGTGCCACTCGGCTCTACCAGATTGTGAGGAAACACATGTCCCGTCCACTCGTCACGACGATGGCTCTACTCGCTGGCGTAACTCTCAGCGTTGCGGGCTGCACAAGTGCACTCGAACCTTCTAGTGAAACAGCATCCACCGCTTCAGAAGCTCCCGCTTCCTCTCAGGAAGTGCAACCTCCGGCCACGACCGACGTCCTAGATACCTTCTCCGATAGCGCACCCGAAGAGGGAACCGATGCCTACCTCGCATGGTTTGCGCTCATGGGGCCTGATGGTGAATATGCTGCGGCTGCCCTCTATCAGGCCGTGATCGACGAATACGGTCCCGTTGAGCCTTACGTCAGCATAAAAGAAGGTGAGGAGCGGCACATCGATGCGCTCACTCGCCAACTCGAGCGCCGAGGATTCGACGTACCCGAGAACCCCTACCTCTCTTTAGCGAGCGCACCCGCAGACCTGCAAAGCGCCGCTGAGGCTTGGGCAGAAGGTGAGATCGCGAACGTCGAGATGTATGACGATCTCATTGCCCAAACCGACGACGAAAGCTTGTTGCGAGTCTTAGAGAATCTCCGGCGAGCCTCTCTCGA
>JALQXU010000060.1 GCA_023263045.1 Pontimonas sp. | reverse complement strand
AGGCGGCTAAAGCGGAGCGTGGGGAGCTTCCCTCCATCAACCTCACTTCTGCGCAGATTTCGGTGCTTCGCCTCGTCGCCAAAGGCTTGTCCAATGCCGCAATAGCTCGAGAGCTTTCGGTCACTGAAGACTCCGTATCCAAGACCATCAATCGGATGCTGAAGCGTTTAGGGATCGAACACAACTCCGAGATGAATATGCGAGCCGCTCTCCTTCAGTCTTACTTCGACATGATTGGCGCCAACGCGTGACCATCTCGTGGTCTGAAGCGTCTCTCCGTATTCGAGGCCGCTGGGCTATCTCGCTCGCTGCATATCTGGTGGCAGCCCCGTTTTGGATTTTCGGTTTTGTCTTCAACGAAAACGTCACCTATGTGTCGTGGAGCAACGCCTTCACGATCTTCCTCATCGCTACCGCGGGCCACGTGGGTCTGGGGCTTGTCTTCCTGATCGCCCACCTGAGTGTCATGCGGAACCGCGCCCATCAGCCCATCTCCTTGGGCACTGCCATCGGGGTATGGGGTATCGCCGGAGCTACTCGAGCGCTCATTTTGATTATGGGGCTCGCCCTGACCGGGCTGACAGATGATGTTCCTACCTTCCAGCGCATTGTTTTTTCGGCTTTGATGGCAATAGTCGGCTTTGCGGTAGCGGCCTTCGCCCTTGATGGGCTCGACCGTTTTGCGTCCGCTCGAGCAGAAATCCTCGAGGATCTTCTGCGCAGTGAGGAGCAACTCTCTGCACATCGCGCCGCAGTGAGCTCTATGCAAGAGACGTTGGTCGCCAGAGTAGACAAACGACTGAGGCAATCTCAGGACAACACCGAAAGGGCCCTCAACGAACTCGAAGAGTCTCTCAGTTCGGGAACGCCAAATTTGCCGGCCCTGGAGGAACTCAAGACCCTTTCCGACTCAACCTGGCAACGAATCAGCCAAGAACTCTGGAACACAGCGCCCACTCGGCCCCCCAAAGTCCATTTCAGAGAGTTCATTGATGTGTACGCGAGCTCCAGGCCTTTCCGGCTCCTGTATATCGCCCTGGTGAGCGGATTCCTCTTCGCGTTGGTCTACGCCCGGGTCTTCAACCCCGGAGTCGGTGCTGCGTTAGTAGGGATATGGCTGGTGGGAGCCCTTGCAGTGGGAGCACTGGGAAACCAGGTGCTCCCTGGTCTCCACAAATATGCCGTGCCCGGTTTTTTCGCTGTAGCAACTATTCTCGTTTTCTCCTCGATCCCTCTCTTAGTTCTCGCGGAATCCTGGGGCCACACCACCGATTTTCTGTGGAGGGTAATCAGCGTTCACGCTCTCTCGGTCTTCGTCGCCCTGTCCAATTCTGTGCCAGCAACAGTGGCGAATGCCCATGAGCGGATTCTCTCTGCTCTCAAACAATCATTGGACTCTGCGACCCTTGAGAAGCTGCACATCGAGAGCCAGCTCAAGGTTCTCTCCCACAAAATCGCAAACCGACTTCATGGTGATACCCGGGGCAACTTTCTCGCGGCAATCCTGAAACTCCAAGACCACATTTCCCGGGGCAACCACACGGCAGCAGTGGGAGAAATACGGTCACTCCGAGCAATCCTCCAAGAGACACAGGAAGTCACTCCCTTGACGGATGATTCTCAGCGTGATCTGGAGAAATTTGTCCATAACTGGAGCGCTTTAGTGGACATCGCTTTTGACCAACCACTCTCCAGTATTGACCCTGCCTACCTTCCCGCCGTTCACACCATCGTTGTCGATGCGGTCAATAACGCGGTGCGTCACGGCAAAGCAAACTGGATCAGAATCAGCTTTACGAGCGAGTCAGACTCTCTCATCATCACCATTCAAAACAACGGCACTCCGCGTCAAGGGAGCCGAACCGGCCTCGGAACCGCCCAACTCGACCTTTATGCCAAAGACCAGTGGAGCCTCGTCAGGACGGCCAATGGAATGACGCAACTGCTCGTGAAACTCGACCGAGGTTCCATGCAGGACGTATCACTCTCCCGGTAGCTCAGCGTGCGTCATGATCCAGCGGTGCATGACAATCGCTGCGGCAGCACTCGCATTGAGCGATCGTGTTGATCCAAACTGGGTAATTTCGACCGCCATGTCTGCAGCCGCCAACGCTTCTGCGGAGAGACCGGGTCCCTCCTGTCCAAAGAGGATGACGCAATCTCGGGGGAGGGCAGTCGTCTCAATCGGTGCTGACTCTCCGACGTTATCCACTGCAACAATTGTCAGCCCCTCGCGACGTGCATACGAAACAAGTTCGTCGATGCTGGGGTGGTGAATAACCCGCTGATAGCGGTCAGTCACCATGGCGCCCCGTCTATTCCAGCGCTTACGTCCCACGATATGCACGGTGTCTGCGAGAAAAGCGTTGGCACTTCGAACGATCGAACCAATGTTCAGATCGTGTTGCCAGTTCTCAATCGCGACATGGAAAGAGTGACGTCTGGTGTTCAAATCCGCGACAATCGCGTCCATTGTCCAATACCGATACTTGTCGACAACGTTCCTCGAGTCACCCTTCTCGAGGAGCTCGGGGTCGAAATGATCGTCCGTAGGCCACTCGCCTTGCCACGGACCAACACCCCAAGTGGTTGCCTCAGGGTGTGGGTTATCGGTGTTCACATCTCCCAGCCTAGGCACCCGATAGCCTTTCCCCTGTGTCCACTTCCGCATGGGATTCACAAGGTCCCTCCCGCATCATCGCCGGAGACAACCTAGAAATAATGCGGTCACTACCGGACGAATCATTCACCCTGGTGTACATGGACCCGCCGTTTAACACCGGCCGCGCGCAGAAGAGAATTACCTCGTCGGTCACCTCATCGTCCACGTCTTCCAGGGCGGGTTTTGGGGGGAGAACCTACGACTTCTCGCTCAAATCCGTCACCAGCTACGACGACTCGTTTGTGGATTACTGGGAGTTCCTTGCTCCCCGAATTATGGAAGCATGGCGACTACTCTCACCCCAGGGCACCCTCTATCTGCACCTGGATTGGCGTGAAGTCCACTACGCAAAAGTTGCACTCGATCAGATGGTGGGACGCGAGCACTTCCTCAACGAAATCATCTGGGCCTATGACTACGGGGCAAAATCAAAGACCCGTTGGCCGACAAAACACGACACCATCCTCGTCTACGTCAAGGACCCCTCTGCCTACATCTTCAACAGTGACCAAGTAGACCGAGAGCCCTACATGGCACCAGGTCTCGTCGATGCTGACAAAGCCGCCCGGGGGAAACTCCCCACTGATGTCTGGTGGCACACCATCGTGTCCCCCACGGGCAAAGAGAAGACCGGCTACGCCACACAAAAACCTCTCGGTGTTTTGCGACGCGTCATCCAAGCATCGTCCAGGCCCGGCGACTGGGTACTCGATCCTTTTGCGGGGAGCGGAACCACAGGCCATGCCGCAGCGGAGCTGGAACGAAAGTTTGTCGTGATGGATTCCAACCCGGAAGCGCTGGAGATTATGGAAACGAGACTGGCTGGCTACCTGGCCTAGCGCAGCGAGGTAGTGAAGCTCTCACCGCTCTCGGAATAGACAAAGCAATAGACGCCTCGCTCGCCGACGTCCCACTGCTCTTGATTCACCGGATAGGAATAGGCGGTGCGGAGGTCTGAATACTCCCGCGCCACCTCGATATTGATGGCATCTCTCACATCACAGATTTCCCTCGCGTTGGCGAGTACCGCAGCATCACCCGGGTATGCCTCCTCAGCGTCACGGGAGAGAAGTTCGGCGCGGACAAGCTCAGCGGTGTGGGATGCGCTACATCCCACGACCTCAAACTCTTCAGCGAAAGCATCAGAGAAGTTGGCTATGCACTCGCCACCGCGCAGCTCATCCCAAGCCCTGATTCCCGGAGTTGCGCTCGGCGGTCCGAGCTCGGGGAACTCCACCGCGGGCTCCACGCTCTCGATGGTTTCCGGTTCCACGACCGGTTCGGGAGATCCCACACTCTGACCCCACAGGAATGCGCCGCCCCAGAGTGCCAACACGACGAGAGTACCGAGAACCCAGAGGCTGACAAAGATAGTTTGACCCCGAGGGGTGTCCGTCAGTCGAGGTTGTGGCGGAGAGCCCGGATCAGTGGTGTCCGTCATTCACAAACCCAGGTCGCCCAGTCCCAGGGCGGCTCGGTAGGGGTAACCCGCTTCTTCGATGATGCGATCCGCGCCCGTGTTGCGGTCGACCACGACGCAGACCGCAACGACTTCGCCGCCGGCGTTCTCAATGGCCCGCGCAGCGGTGAGCGGTGAGCCGCCCGTTGTCGACGTGTCCTCCACCACCACGATGCGCTTTCCCCTCACATCAGGGCCCTCGATTTGTCGACCCCTGCCGTGATCCTTGGGCTCTTTACGCACCACGAGCGCGTCATACGTCTTTCCCGCGAGGACACCCCGATGCATAATTGCTGACGCAATCGGATCGGCACCCATCGTCAGTCCGCCGATGGCATCGACCGGCTCGAACTCCTCGACAAGCTCCAGCATCACCTCACCAATCAGCGGAGCGACACGGTGATCGAGACTGACCTGACGCAGATCGATATAGAAGGAGGCTTTTTGACCACTGGTCAGAGTGAAGTCTCCGTGATGGACGGCTTCCTGAGAGATGAACTCGATGAGCTGGTCTCTCGCGCTGTCCACGGGTCCAGTCTAGCTTCGCGCTTTAGGCTTGATTTATGAGAATCGCGACCTGGAACGTCAATTCCATTCGAACCAGGAAAGATTTCGTCATCGATTTTCTCCATAGCGCGGATGTCGACGTGGTGCTCATGCAAGAAACAAAATGTCGCGATGACCAGTTCCCCCTCGACGAGTTTGACGAGGCAGGCTATGAGGTTGCCCACTACGGGTTGAACCAATGGAATGGCGTGGGAATCGCATCACGACTACCGATACACGATGTCGAACAAGGCTTTCCCGGGATGCCGGGCTTTAGCAAGAACCCCGAAGAAGAGCCCTCTGCGGAAGCCCGTGCCATTTCTGCCACCGTGGATGGCGTTCGCCTGTGTTCGGTCTATGTTCCCAATGGCCGGGCTCTCGATGACCCTCATCTTGACTACAAACTTCGCTGGCTCGAGGCTTTGGGCGAGCACTATCGCGCCTACCAGGACCACGCCGATTCCCTGCCTGTAGCCATTGGAGGCGACTTCAATATTGCCCCCGAAGATTCTGATGTGGGAGACCCGGCTTTCCTCGTTCCTGGCACCACGCACACGTCTGCGCAAGAGCGAGAAGCTTTGCAACTCTTCCTCGATCGGGCTGGACTCCAGGACACCGTCCGGCCGTTGGTTCCCTCGGGCTATACGTACTGGGATTACAAGCAGGGAAAGTTCCCCAAAGACCACGGCATGCGCATCGACTTCATC
>JALQXU010000005.1 GCA_023263045.1 Pontimonas sp. | reverse complement strand
TATGGCGTTGATCCCTCGAACCCGGTTCTTGCCGAGGAAATGGAGAGGATTCGAGCACACCGTGACGATCGCCTTCGCCTCATGGTCGACAAACTCTCGAGCGATTTCGACATCAGCTGGGATGAGGTCCGCCAGGCCATTCCGCCCGGCGCCACACCGGGGCGTCCTCACATTGCCCAGATTCTGATTCAGAAAGGGTATTTCCCCGACACCACAGCAGCCTTTGAGGGGCCATTGCGAGCTGATGGCCCCTACCACGTCCCGCACTACGCCCCCAGGCTCCACCGGGCCATCCGGGTGATTCGGGATGCCGGGGGAGTGCCGGTTCTTGCCCACCCCTACACCGGGGCACGCTCAGGTGCGGTGCGCCACGACCAGTCACTGGCCCGTGTGTTTGAGGACTACCAGGTGTTTGTTGAGGCCGGTCTTGCGGGTCTCGAGATTGACCACCGGGAGAACACGGAGGAAGGCAAAGACGTGTTAGGCAGTGTCGCCTCCGAGTTTTCGCTGATTCGCACCGGCTCCAGCGACTACCACGGCACGCGCAAACCCAACCAGTTGGGCGAGAACACCACAGCCTCGGACGAGCTCGACAGAATCCTCGAGCAGGTCACAGGGCTCGGTTTAGTTAGCTAGATCGTGTGCGCCGGCGCTGCCTCGTGCGCGCGCGTCCTCGGTAGTCACCCTGATCGGAAGAATCGTGAGCACGCGGTTTCTTCTGCTGATCACGCTTCGGCTTCGGTGGCTGCCCAGCCCGCTTTTCTTTCTGCGGAATCGGCGTGAGCTTTAGACGTCCCTTCGTACCGGGTTCGATCTTGAGGTCCTCGAACAGGTGGGGAGATGAAGAGTAGGTCTCTACGGGTTCGGGAATACCCATTTCGAGAGCTTTATTGATGAGTGCCCACTTGTGGAGGTCGTCCCAGTCCACGAACGTCACCGCGATACCCGTTTTTCCGGCACGGCCGGTGCGGCCCACGCGGTGTAAATAGGCTTTGTCGTCTTCGGGAATGGTGTGGTTGATGACGTGGGTGACGTCATCCACATCAATACCCCGAGCCGCCACATCGGTGGCAATGAGGACGTCTTTCTTGCCCGCTTTGAAGGCGGCCATGGAGCGCTCACGAGCGTCCTGGCTCATGTCGCCATGGACGGAGCCCGCTTGGAAGCCACGGTCGTTGAGTTCCTCCATGAGGCGCGCCGCAGCCCGCTTGGTCCGGGTGAAGATCACGGTTTTGCCGCGGCCTTCGGCTTGGAGTATGCGCCCGATGACTTCGTCTTTATCCATCTGGTGGGCTCGATAGACGAAGTGCTCAATATTGGCCTGAGTCACACTCTCGTCAGGATCCGCGGCACGAATATGGATGGGCTTGGTCATGAAACGCCTGGCCAAGGTCACCACGGGACCCGGCATGGTCGCCGAAAACAGCATGGTGTGACGGGTGGGGGGCGTTTGGGAGAACAGTTTCTCCACATCGGGCAAGAACCCCAAGTCCAGCATCTTGTCCGCTTCATCCAAGACCATGACCTCGATGCTGCTAAACGAAATCAGTCTTTGGGAGGCCAGATCCAGCAATCGGCCGGGAGTTCCCACCACAATTTGGGCGCCCGCCTGAATTTGTTCGATTTGGCCCTCATAGGCTTTGCCGCCATAAATCGAGACCACCTTGGTGGAGCGATTCTTTGTCGCCAATTCCATGTCTTCGGTCACCTGGACCGCAAGCTCTCTGGTGGGAACCACCACGAGAGCCTTCACGCCCTTCTCGGGGTTGGGGCCTAGCCGCTGAATGAGGGGAAGGCCAAAGCCAAAGGTCTTTCCCGTGCCTGTTTTGGCCTGGCCAATGATGTCTTGGCCAGTGAGGGCGATGGGAATGGTTTGTTCCTGAATAGGAAATGGCTCGATGATGCTTTTACTTGCAAGCGCCTCGACCAGATCGGCGTCAATACCGAGGTCGGAAAATTTCACGTGTGAGGGAATCCTTTTGTAGTTTCTTCCGGACCAGTCTAGAGGGTGCACCAGGGACTGGGCTTCCTACCCTGGCTAAGCTGGGGCCATGCCCTGGTGGTGGAAAAAGAAGAAGACGGATGGCCCGTCTCTCTCGGTCACACCCCGGGGCGAGGAGAGTGTCTCGTCCAAAGTCGATCTGGGGACACTAGCGCCACCACTCGCTGACTACCTCGCGAGTGCGTGTGTGTTGCACCAGGCTCTGGCATCGAAACTGTCCACTCTCGCTGGTGGCGCGTGGGGTTCACAGGATGCCGAAGATCTGGGTTTAGCGTCTGGTCACGCGATGGATCGCTACCGGCGTTTTCGGACACTCCTGCAGGATTATGTCGAGGATGTCGCCGAGGCGGTGGCGGTTCCCCGCGAGCGCTTAGTGGCACACCTCGATCGGGTGGAGAGCGCTCGCTGGTACGAGGGTGTGGGTACTGCATACGTGGTGACGGGCTTCACGCGCGACTTCTGGCACCGACTCGCGGAAGGTTTTGATCCCCGGGTTACCGAGCAGTTGCAAGACATTCTGGCCGACCGTGGTGATGAGGACTTGCTCGCGGGGGTATTGGAGCGGTTTCTCGCCGTGGATGAGAAATATTCCTCGAGGCTCAGTCTGTGGTGCCGTCGACTCGTCGGCGACACCATGTTGATTTGTCGAGATGCTCTCGCAAAGTCAGCCATGGCTGAGGTCGACGCGGAGGTGCGACTGGAGCCCGTTCTCACCGACGTGGTGGCTCTTCACACGCGCCGTTTGGATCGTTTGGGACTGACCGCCTAAGAGTGGGTGAGTTCGCGCCACAGGGCGTCATCGGCTGCCTTGCGGCGCTTGGGTAAGACAAGCCCCAGCGCCACAGTTCCCACCAGAGCAAGACCGAGAGCTACTACCCAGCCCCAAGGGCCTCCCGCATCGAGACCCACCCAGATTGCTGTGAGCCAACCGATCGAGCCCAGACCAATCGCGGTGGCGGGGAGCACCGCAAGTCCGTGGTGTTCCCGGCCAGGGATGATGTAGCGCAACGCTAGACCGAGGATGCCGGCGAAGGTGACGATGAGAACCAGTTCCATGGTTAGGGGGCGAAGCCGACTTTGCGAGACTTTTCTTGCCCGATTTCGACAAACGCGAGGTTCCTCGAGGGCACCACATAGACGTGGCCCTTGTCGTCTTCGAGGCGCAGCGTTCCGTTGTCTGACCCCACCGACTCCGCAATCGCTTTCTCGATGTCCGCAGCGGACTGCGTGGTCTGGAACATCAGTTCCCGGGCAGTGTTGACAATTCCAATGCGTATATCCACGGTGTCTAGCGTACGACACGTCACCTGTGTGGTTTAGCCTCCAGGGGATGGCTTCGCACAGCACCTCGTTACTCGGCGCACCCCCGCGCGAGTGTGCCGTAGTGCTGGGGGCTCCAGGCAGCGGCAAGACCACGCTCCTCATCGAGCGGGTGGTGTCCCTCCACCGTGCGGGTGTGTCCGCCGATGGCCTGCTTATCCTGACGCCCACCCGCGTGATGGCGAGTCGAGTCAGAGATCAGGTGGGTGTGGCGCTCGGGGTCACCACTGCGGGGCCGAGGGCTCGCTCCCTGCAGGCGTTCGCGTTCGCACTGGTCGCTGAGCATCACCGCGAGAGGGGACTTCCCGAGCCCGAATTGATTAAGGCCAGGCTTCTCGATGCCGATATTCAGGCGCTTCTCGAAGGCCACCTCGAGGATGGCTCTGGTCCCGCGTGGCCTGAACCGTTGGGAGACCTCGCGCGCACCTCACCCCGGTTTCGGACCGAGCTTCGCGAATGGCTCGCTCGGGCCAGCGAGCATGACCTGAGCCTCGAGCGCATCAGGGAGCTCGCGTCCGAGCACACGCGTCCCGAATGGGTGGCGGCAGCAGAGTTTGGCGAGGAGCTTCGCACGGTGTTGGCCAGTGCGAGACCCGGTGCGTATACGAGTGCGGAGATTATTCGCCGGGCAGAGGGCATTGTCCGGGAGGGTTTGCCACAAGCCTGGCGAGACCTGGTGCATATCGGAGTGGACGATGCTCACGATCTGACGGTGGCGGGACTCGAATTCCTCGACGCGCTGAGAGTTGCCGGTCTGGGTGTGACCGTGACGGGCGAGCCTGATGTGTCGGGTAGTACGTTCCGGGGAAGTGAGCCTTCAGCCCTGTCCCATCTGCAGAGCCGATGGGGTATTCAGCCGATTGTTTTGGACACCGTCTATCGGCACGGTGCAGATATTCGCGCTGTGGTGCAGAGCATGACGGAGCGAATCGGAACCGCGGGTGCGGGTTTGCAGCGTCAAGCCCCGGGCGCTGCCGTGACAGGTCAGGTGGAAAGCCTGGTGGCGCCCAGTTTTTCACGGGAAGCAGCCGACATCGCGCGCATCATCCTGGATGCCCACCACGACGATGGCGTGCCCTGGGATCGCATCGCTGTGATTGCAAGGCGCGGTGCACGAGTGAGCTCACTGACGTCTTCACTGGCTGCCCACGGTGTTCCCGCTCGCACCGCGATGGCGGGAATGACTCTGATCGACGAGCCAGCCGCGAGGGCACTAGTGGACATGGTTGCTCTGGGTCGAGGGGTACTTCCGCTGACCTCCGCGACGGCAGTGAACGCCTTGGCTGGTGTGTATGGCGGAATGACCCAGCAGGAGCTTCGCGCGCTCCGGTTTGCCCTTCGCGTTGCCGCTGACCCTGAGGAGTCCTACCAACCGGCAGACCAGATGATTGCCGATGCTTTGCGCCACCGAGGCGGCTTTGCTCTGGTGCCCGATGTAGTGTCGCGGAAAGCTCAGCGGGTCGCCACAATCCTTGACAATATCCGGAGCGCTCCCGAGGACTCTCCGGTAGTGGATCTGCTGTGGAAGGTGTGGGATAGATCGCCGGCTGCTACCCAGTGGGCTGAGGCGGTTCAGGGGGCCGGAGCGAATCCTCCCGCGGAACGCGCACTCGATGCTGTCATGGCGCTCTTTCGGCAAGCCGCCGATTTTGTCGAAAACCAGCCCGGTGCGAACCCTGAGCTCTTTCTTGACGCTCTGCTCGGCGCGGAAATCCCCGACGACGTTCTCATACCGGAGCCCGCCTGGCCGAGTGTCGTGGTGTCCACACCGCCCGGCGTGGCCGGACGGGAGTTTGATCTGGTCATCGTTGCGGGGCTCGAGGAGGGTGTGTGGCCTGATCTGCGCCCCCGCGAGTCTCTCTTAGGCGCCCACCACATGGTGCACGCTCATCGCGGCGTACCCGGCGAGATTCTTGATGAGCGTCGAGCAGTCCTCGACGATGAGTTGCGAGTCTTTGTGCTCGCCCTCTCACGAGCCACCACGCGCATTGTCGTGACCGTCACCCACGATGAAGAATCGGGACCCAGTCCACTCTTTTCGCTCGTCGATCGTCAGGCAACCAGCCTGGAATCCTCCGAGGATCAGCCCGCCTCGATTCCCGGAGTGGTGGGTGGTCTTCGGCGTAAGCTCCAACAGGCACTCGAGCGGGGGGAAGACGGAAAACCCTACGCCCACGACTTGGCACTGCTTCACGAGCGCGGTCTTCGAGGTGCTCATCCCGAGAGCTGGTGGGGTTTACTAGCACCCTCCACCGAGCAAGCGCTCTATCCAGAGGGGCCTATCCCGGTGTCCCCGTCGGCCATTGACACTCTCGAAAAATCACCCCTCGAGTGGTTCCTCGGCTCTATCGCGCGCCACGACCCCACCCCGCAACGGGGTTTGGGCTCCCTCATCCACTCCGCACTCGAAGAACACCCCTCGGGAACAGCGGACACACTGTGGAGCAGCGTGGATGAGCGATTTGCCGAGCTCGATCACGAAGCGGGTTGGATCGAGCAGTTCCAGCGCCGTCGCGCGAGACGCATGGTGGAGGCGCTCGCCGAGTATCTCCGGGATCACGAGGCGGAGGGCTGGAGTGTTGCGGCCACGGAGCAACGCTTCCAGCTCTTACACGGTCGAGCCCGGGTGACCGGATATATCGACCGAATCGAACTCACGCCCGAAGGTCAGGTCATGGTGGTCGACCTCAAGACGGGGTCGACCCGCACCGAGAGTCAGGTTGTCGAGGACCCACAACTCTTCGCTTACCAGTGGGCTGTGGCCTCGGGTGCGCTTGCCGAGGTTGCCCCGGAGGGCTCGACGTCAGCGGGGGCATCGTTGCTGTTTGTTACCGAGGGAGTCCGAGGGAAGTCCTATCGCTTGACCACACAACCTCCCGTGGACGAGCAGGGACTGGCCGATTTTCTGACGAGGGTGGAGCAGGCAGCGCAACTCATGGCCGCCCACGAGTTCACGGGGGAACCTCTGAGCTTTGGCCCCGCGGGGACTCCGTCTCGTCACCGGTGGCACTTTGTCGGGCAGGTGTGTGGCGATGCTTAGCGCTCACGATCTCTCGGCTGCACTGGGGCTTCCCGAGCCCACCGCGGAACAGGCTGCGGTTATTGAGGCTGGACCCCAGGGAATAGCTCGCGTGATTGCCGGCGCAGGATCGGGAAAAACCGAGACCATGGCGCTGCGCGTGCTCTGGCTCGTGGCGAATGAGCACGTTCAGCCCGATGCCCTCCTTGGTCTGACCTTCACGCGAAAAGCAGCGGGGGAACTTCAGGGCCGCATCCACTCCCGCCTCCGCGCTCTCCACGAGCGCGGTCTGGCGCCCACCACTGATGAGTTCCACAGCCCTAGCGTGTCGACCTATAACTCCTTTGCCTCGGCGCTCTATCGAGATTATGCGGTCTTGCTGGGTCGAGACCCTGACGCGAGAGTGCTCTCTGAAGCCAGCGCGTGGGCGCTGGCCACCCGTGTGGTGTCTCAGAGCACTCTGCCGGAGCTCTCCGAATGGGATATGACGGTGCCAGCTCTCGTGCGCATGGTTCGAACACTGGGTTCGCGCCTGCAGGAGAATCGTGTGGCGCCAGAGGATATGGATGCGTTCATCCGCGAATTTGAAACCCTCGTGGACCTTCCACCCGGGGGGAGGGGCGCGTACAAACAGGTCGAGGAATGGGTCCAGAAGGTGGGTTCCTTGGGGACTCTTAGAGCCCTCGTCGAGGAGTTTCAGGAAGCAAAGCGTCTGCGAGGAGTGTTGGAGTTTTCTGACCAGATTGCCTTAGCCCTCGACATTGTCGAGCGTTTTCCGCACGCGATCGAGCAGGTGCGAGAGCGGCACAAGGTGGTTTTGCTCGATGAATACCAAGACACGAGTGTCGCGCAAACCACACTCCTGACCGCCCTGTTTCGGGAGCACCCGGTGATGGCGGTGGGGGACCCCCACCAAGCCATTTATGGTTGGCGCGGAGCCAGTAGCAGCAACCTCACCGATTTCGTCTCCGACTTCGGAGAGGCGACGACCTACAGTTTGTCGACTTCCTGGCGCAATGGGTCTCGCATTCTCGACGCTGCGAACGTGATTGCTTCCCCATTGAGGGAATCTTCGCCGGTCGAGGTCTCCACGCTCAAACCGGCTCCGAAAGCCACCGACTACCCGGTCGAGGTGGTTTATGAGCAGACCATCGAGGAGGAAGCGCAGCGCGTGGCGACGTGGTTTTCTGAGCTGCTCGCTGAGGCCTCCACCCCACCGAGTGCCGCCATTGTGGTGAGGGCTCGCGCCCACCAGGCCGCGTTTGTCGATGCGCTGAGCGAGCGGGGTGTTCCCGTCCACGTGTTAGGAATCGGGGGTCTGCTCGATGACCCGGCTATCGCCGATATTGTCTGCACCCTCCGCGTGCTCGCAGAGAGCTCCGCGGAGTCAGAGCTCATCCGGTTGCTTGCCGGCGCCAGGTGGCGACTCGGTGTCGCCGATCTGCACGCCCTGGCGGGGACCGTGCGATGGCTGCAAGGCAGGGACTATCACGGCGTTGCCCTGCCCGATGAAGTCCACGAGCGACTCAAAGCCTCGGTCTCCGCCCACGATGCCCCCGGTGTGCTCGATGCGGTTCGATTTATGGCGGGCGCCCCGGACGATCACTCCCAATGGAGGGACTATTCCCCGAGCGCGCCGGAGCGACTTCGGGATGTGTGGCAGACCCTCTCGACTCTCTCGAAGTTGCAGACAGGAGACCTCGATTCGCTGGTGAGTGCTATCGAGGTACACCTCGGGCTTGACGTGGAAGTGGCGGCAAACCCCGTGCGAGTGAGCTCTCGGGCGGCCAGGGAGGCCTTTCACGAAGCACTCCACACCTATCTGGCGATCGCTGAGGAGTCCAGCCCTCACGGGTTTGTGCAGTGGCTGGAAGATGCTGAACGGCGCGACAACCTCACCCCCCGAGCGGAGGCGCCCGAGGAGGGTTGTGTTCAGGTTCTGACTATCCATGGAGCGAAAGGGCTTGAGTGGGATGTTGTGGCGATTCCTCGTCTCGTGGAGGACGAGCTTCCCGCAAAAGCGCGTGACACCGCGGCCTGGCTCGTGCAGGGTGAATTGCCGTATGAGTTCCGAGGAGACCGAGCGTCACTTCCGCTGTTGCCCTGGCGCACCGCCGAAACCAGGAAGCAGCTCGTGGACCTGCAAAAGGACTTTGTCGAGCGGGTCAAGCAATACCGGGCGGCGGAAGAGCGCCGGTTGATGTATGTGGCAATGACCCGAGCGAAGCATCGGCTGTTGCTGAGCGGTTCCTTCTGGGCGCATCAGACCACTCCCCGAGCGCCCTCGGAATTCTTGCTTGAGTGTGAGGAGAAGGGGCTCATCGATGCTCTTCCTACGCACCCGGAGAGCGAGACTCCACCCGAGCGTGAATCCTCCACCGAGCGCCTCTGGCCAGGAGATCCTCTGGGTTCGAGGCGTGCGATTGTGGAGCGCTCGGCTGAGGCTGTCCGTGAGGCAATCCGCTCGCTCCCGCAGGCACCACAGACTCCTCAGGCCAGCCAGTTGCTGAGTCGACTCGAGCGAGCTACCGCAACACCCCAGGGAGCGGACATCACGATCCCTGTCCGAGTTTCTGCGTCCTCGCTCGAGCGTTGGTATCTCGACCCCGAGGCGCAGCGACAAGCTCTTCGCCGCCCACTGCCCCAGAAGCCTTACGCCCAGGCCCTGCGAGGAACACTGTTTCACCGCTACGTCGAGGAGCACTTCGGAGGAACACCGCAGTATGTCCTGGGTGGTCTTGACGAGGAACGAGAGCCCGACGATCTCTCCATGGAGGAGTGGATCGCGGCATTTGAGGCGTCACCGTTTTCGAACCTCACTCCTCTCGCTATCGAGCAAGAGCTCCACTTACCCCTGGCGGGACATTTGGTGGTGTGCAAAATTGACGCCGTCTTTCCCGGCGCTGAGGGCCCCCACATTGTTGACTGGAAAACAGGGGCAATGCCAGCCGATGCGAAGGATATTGAAGCGAAAGCCCTCCAGCTCGCCGCTTACCGGGCCGCTTGGGCGCAATGGACTAATCAACCCGAAGAGTCCGTGACGGCGAGTTTTTGGTATGCCCAAAGCTCGACCCTTCTTACCCCGGAGAAGACTCCGTTTCGTGCAGACCTTGAGAAGATCTTCGGCGAGATATGGCGTTAGGAATCCAGGGGGTGTTTCGCCTGGGAAATAGGCTGCGTGAGAGCTTGGTCCATATCCCCGGATACTCGATCGTGTAGAGCCTGGAGCATCGCGGTGGCGTCCTCAGTAATGGTGTCGTTCTGTGAGTCAATCCCGTGCAGGAGCCATTTGGCCACATCGAGTTCTGCATAGAAACGCGCGCGCTGGAAGATCCATTTATCGGCCACACCCCGGGCGCTTCGATACGCGGTGAGGGCGGCGTTGTGGAAGGCACTACTCGCGGGCGTCGTGAGCCACGCCAGATCCCTCGCGGGGTCACCCACTCGGAAGTCGCGCCATTGGTCGATAGCGACAACGTTGTCCGACTCGACCAAGAACCGCCCCAGCTGCACAAGACCGTGAATCACGGTGGGCTCGAACTGCCACAGGCTCGCATCCTCGCAGGCGGTCTCCCAGCGTCGTAGGAGCGCCTGCGGTAGCAGACCGGTCGCGGCTGCACGGTCCACAACGCCTGCGCACTCGCGGAGCGAATCCAGGGCACTCTCCGCCGGTCGGTCAAAATCTTGCACGCTACTGGTTGGCAACGCGTGAATTTGGGCAAGACTTGAGCCCATCGACGCCGCCAAAATCGGAGAAATCTTCCTCGCCGAGGGCGCCTCACCCGGGAGATACTCACACACGCTCAGGGTGTAGTTTCCGACCTCAGTCCAACCCGCCAGGCGCGGGACGGCAAACGTCAGTCGTGAGCGAAGCCCCTCGCTGAGCGACTTGATGGCCCGAAGGTTCTCACCATGGGCTTTTTCGGCTGAGGCGGAGGTGGGTAACTCAACGAGCCAGGCTTTTTGGTTTACGTCATGGACCAGGGCGACATCTTTTTCTGCACTCGAGAGAGTTTGTGCACTCACAGCTTGAAAACCGGGGACGGCGCTGGTGGCCAGCGCCGATAGCATGAGAGCAGTGTGGCCCATGGCTCCAGGGTAAGCGCGAAGGTCTCCCCAGACCTCCTGCCACACCGATGCGTCTGCCAGCACGGCAGCTAATCAGGAAGAAGGTGGCCGATGTCTTTGACGTCACGGTTGCCGCTGTCCAGGAGTCGCATCGATCGTGACGCCGCCTCCCGGAAAATCCCGGGCTTCCTCGATGGCGTGATGGCGACAGATTCCACTCGAGTAGTCATGATTTGGCGAGGGGAAGCCCTCCTTGCTCCAGAGGCCACCACTCGCCTTGATTTGGTGACACCCGAGAGTGTTCCAGGCGATGCCCTCCTGATTTACCTGGGGATTACGACCGAGGGCACTCGGGGAATTCCCGAGGGAACCCCCATCGTGGCCGCAGTGCTCACCGACGAGAGCGGCCCCCGCGTTTGTTCCGACATGGCCCGGTGGGTTTCTGCCAGGACCATGGCACACGCACTCGATGACCTCGATTCGGGCATCGTGGTCGAAGCCCTCGCTATGGCTAATTGGCATCAAGCCCACCTCTTTTCTCCGGTAACGGGCGCTCCCACCCAGATGGACCAAGCCGGGTGGACGAGAGTGGACCAATCGACGGGGAAAGATCTGTTCCCTCGGACCGATGCCGCGGTCATCGCGCTGGTGACCGACCAGCACGATCGGATTGTTTTGGGCAGTAATGCGCTCTGGGAGGCTAGGCGTTACTCGCTACTCGCCGGTTTCGTGGAGCCGGGAGAATCTCTCGAAGCCGCCGTCATTCGGGAAGTGTTTGAAGAATCTGGGCTGGTCGTCACCAACCCGGTCTATGTGGGCTCACAACCCTGGCCGTTTCCCGCCTCTCTCATGGTCGGATTCCGAGCCGACATCGACGAAACGTCACTAGCCAACATTCGCCCCGATGGCACCGAAATCATCGATCTGAGGTGGTTCTCTCGCGAAGAACTCCTCGCCTCCCTCGATGATGTGCTTCTGCCCGGTCGGCCCTCCATCGCTCGAGCCATGATCGAGGATTGGTTGGGTGACGAACTACCCGAGGGCCGCTAATGATGGATCCTCTTGAGGGTCTCGATGACGCACAGAGGGTGGTCGCCACGACGTGGGGCGGACCCCTGTGTGTGCTTGCGGGGGCGGGGACGGGAAAAACACGAGCCCTCACCCATCGCATCGCGCACGGCGTAGCGCAGGGGAAATACCAACCCGATCAGGTTCTTGCCCTCACGTTCACGACCAAAGCCGCCGCGGAAATGGGGCAGCGCTTGCGCGGTTTGGGCGTTCGGGGTGTTGCAACGAGGACGTTCCACTCGGCAGCTCTTCGACAACTGCAGCACTTTTGGCCCACGGTGACCGGTGGGCGTCTTCCGGACATCCTTCCCTCCAAAGCCCCCATCGTGGCCAAGACTCTGGATCAACTCTCCATTTCGGTCGACACGGCAGTGGTCCGCGATTTGGCCGGAGATATTGAGTGGCGGAAAGTGCAGGCCTACACCCTCGAGGATTACCGCACCCAGCGAGCCCGCATGAATAAGGGCCTGCCGGGAGGGTTGTCGCTGGAGGTCGTTGCCAGTATTCACGAGCGCTACGAACAGGTGAAAGACGAGCAAGGCCGGATCGATTTTGAGGATGTCCTTTTGGCCACACTCGGGATGCTCGAGTCAGAACCTCGCGTCGCGGACCGAGTGCGGGCGCAATACGGGGTTTTTCTGGTCGATGAATACCAAGACGTTTCGCCGGTTCAGCAGAAACTGTTGGATGTCTGGCTGGGAGATCGCGACGACATCGTTGTGGTGGGGGACGCAAGTCAAACGATTTATAGCTTCGCCGGAGCCTCCAGCTCGTATCTTCTTGGCTTTGCCGAGCGTTTTCCGAACGGAACAGTGGTGAAACTGGAGCGCAACTACCGCTCCGGAGAACACATCGTGAATGCCGCCAACAGCGTGATGATTGGTCGCCCTGGCGCGCTCACACTCGAGTCTCAGGCCGGCTCCCGGGAGCCCATTCACCGGCATATTGCCCGCAGTGACGAGGCTGAGGCGCGTTATGTGGCGACCAGCATCAAGGCGCTACTCGATGCGGGGGCCACACCGGAGAGCATCGCGGTGTTGATTCGATTCGGAGCCCAGTCTGTGGAAATCGAGTCCGCTCTCAGGTCTCTCGGAGTGGGCGTCAGGGTTCAAGGCTCCACCCCGTTTTTTGAAGAGGCTCACGTGAAGCGCGCCATGATGGAGATTCGAGGTGCGGCGGTGGCGGGTGTTCAAGGCTCTCTCCCCGACGTGGTCGACGACATACTCTTTGGATTAGGTCTTCAGGGCGAAGCCCCCGACCATCAGGGTGCGGAGCGCAATCGCCACGATGATTTGGCAGCAATTCGCTCCCTTGCCCGGGCCATGCCAGAGGGCAGCACGCTGGGGGAGTTCTCAGAACTCCTCGCGGACCGCGCCAGCGCAGGAGATGCGCCCGATGTGGGGGCGGTCACGATTACGACCGTGCACTCCGCGAAAGGACGGGAATGGCCCGTCGTGTTTGTGGTGGGTCTTGCGGAAGGAATGTTCCCCATTTCGTATGCGACCACGGACGAGGCGATCGAAGAAGAGCGCCGCCTGTTTTATGTGGCGCTGACTCGGGCGAAAGACTCTCTGTATCTCTCAATGGCTGAGCGCGGTCGATCTGACCAGGCCGTGCGCACCCCCAGCAGGTTTCTCCAAGCGCTGGGTCAGGCCGCTTCCTAATCCAGCGAGCGACACAAACACGACGCAGACGGTTCTTCCTCGCGTGTGGTGTGCTCCTGGGTGTAGCGATCGATGCGATAGACCAGCCCAGGGGTGTTTGCTCGTAGGAGATCCCTGGTGTGCCATGCCGCGAGCGCATGGAAGGCCGGGGTATCGGTCGCTGCACTCAGAGTTGACAACTGAGAGGCCATGGCCAGCCACGCCTCATCACGCTGCACGGCATTGTCCCAGACACAATGCAGACAGGGTCCTTGTCCCGGGGTGACCCGCGGACCGATGGTGATGGCTTGGTCGCCCATGATCACAGGAGTGTGAGCGATGTCATCGGCAAGCCAGGGGTGATATGCGGAGGGTGACATGACAAACGACGAAACCAACACCGCTTCCTCGGCCGCCCGCGATTCCCGATAGCCAAGATCCAGCAAGACCCGAGCAAAGGCCTGAAGGTGAGAAGTAGATCCGGTGATACGAATCAGGGGCAGAGGGCTGGGAGCGCGAGCGTCTAGGGCTGCCGAGAGCTGGTTGAGAAAGAGAGCGGTGTCGGCTGGCTCGAGGCCCTCGTGGGAGGCGATGGCGTCGACCCCCTCGGCACTTATCCCGCTAAGGAGAGCTGCGAGGACGGGGAGGTAGCGCTGATCGACTGATTCGACGACGGCTAGAGGTAAATCCACCCCGATTTGGAAACTGGTGGGGGACCGCCACACCACGGGGAGGGAAGGGTCGAGGTGGAGCAGTCGGGGCATGCGGTCATCGTTGCGGAAGACGCATCGCGCCCGGCAAACTTATCCACACCTAGGACGCGGGTGGCTCCTCGTCCAGTAGGTCGCGCAGTGCTTGGTCAAACTCGTCATCCTGAGGAGGTTCGGCGACCCGCTGTAGGAAGCCTGCGGGGTTATCGAGGTCTTCGAGCGTGGGGAGAGTGTCCGGGTGCCGCCAGAGTTCATCTCTCGCGGGTGAACCCAACTCCTGATGCACCGCGGCCCACAGAGCGCTGGCTTCACGGAGCTTTCGGGGTCGAAGCTCTAGTCCCACGAGTGTTGCAAAAGCGTGCTCCGCGGGACCCCCACTGGCTCGACGGCGACGGATGGCTTCACCCAGTGCGCCGGATTTTGGAAGCCGGGCCGTGGCGAGACCCGTCACGTGGTCAACCCATCCTTCGATGAGCGCCAGCATGCCCTCCAGTCTCTCGAGAGCGCGGTTTTGCTCCTCGGTGCGCTCGGGCAGGAGGGCTCCAGTGGTCAAGAGTTCTTTCATGGCTTCGGCATTCATCGGGTCGAAGTCGTCGGCGAGTTCCATCACCCGCGAGAGATCAATACTGATGCCACCGGCGAAGTCGTGAATCGCACTCATGATGTGGAGGCGAAGCCATTTTGCGTGTCGGAAGAGCCTGGCGTGGGCGATCTCTCGGGTGGCGAGATAGATATCTGCCTCTTCCTGAGGAACATCGAGATCGTGGGAGAACGCTCTCATGTTTTGGGCGAGGAGGAACGCTTTGACGTCGTATTCGTTGCTTCCGCTGACCAGCGGAATTCCGATGTCGCCGCCCGAGAGAACTTCGCCGGAGAGTTTCCCGACGACACCGGCGAGTTGCATAGTGAAGAGGCTTTTCGAAACCTGCTCCATGGGTCCACTCATGCCACTGATGAGGCCCTGCATGTCTTCGGGGGCTTGAGAAGCCATCATCTGCGAAATCGCCCGAGGAATGGCGATGGCTACGGGGTCCGCAATCTCTTCCCACACCGGAAGGGTTGTTCGTGCCCATTCTGCCCGGGTGCCAATCAACGGGGTTTCCGGCAGTTCTGCGACGTCAGATACTTCTGTTAGCCACAGGCTTGCGACGCCGGCAGCCTGGTGGAGTGCTTCTCTCGTTGCCGGATCGAGAGGCAGGGCACCCTCCGAGGCAACCGACACGGCATGATCCCTGGATGCATGGGGTTTGAGAGCACCACCTGGAGCAAACGAGGACCCCAGCTGAGTAATCATGGCGCGGAGCTCGTCGGGGGAGACATTGATTCCGGCTGCTTTCATGAGCTCTTCCGGGTTGAACGTCTCGTCGCCGCTGAGGAACTTACGGAAGGCTTCCTTCATCCACTCCTCGTCGCCAAAGCGCGGGTCAGACTCAGAGTCATCAGCCATGTCCCCACGGTACAAGCCGGTTCCTCGTGACGGGGGATGATTTCGCTAACGGCTTGTTCCAGGATTCCGTGGCTATGCTGACCCGGTTAGTCGACCCGGGAGCACATGTGGCCATCTATGAGACCGAGGACCCCTCGGACCAGGTTCAGCGGCGCTCGCGTGTTGCCGGTTGGTTGATGCTGGGTCTGACCGGGGCCATCGTGCTCGGTCTGTCGTTCTTTCCCGCTCCCTACGTCATTGATAACCCCGGGCCCACCTATGACACGTTGGGATCAGTGAGCGTGGGTGACGAGGACATGGAGCTCATCCTCATCTCCGGAGAGGACACGTTTGACTCGACCGGATCGCTCCTTCTGACCACCGTCACGCGGTCTGGCAACCCGGAGAGCCTGCCGGGTTGGCTGGACGTTTTGCAGGGATGGTTTGACCCCCACCGCACCGTGATACCCGTGGATGTTGCCTACCCTCCAGGCGTGTCGGTGGAGCAAAACCGCGAAGCGGCCGCCATCGAGATGGAGAACTCTCAGCAAGAAGCTGTCGCCGCAGCGTTGGACTATCTGGGCATTGCTTACACCAGCAGGATGGTCGTGTCGCAGGCTCTGGAGGGCGGACCCAGTGAGGGTGTGCTACTTCCGGGGGACGTCATCGTCGCGGCGAATGGGATGTCGGTCGAAACTGTCAGTGGGTTGCGCGAAATGATCGCAGACTCTGGAGTAATCGATCCCATGACCATCACGGTGGAGCGCGAGGGCGCGGTGGTGGACGTCCAGGTTCTTCCTCGTATGTCAGAGGGCACCGAGCGAGTACCGATGGTGGGAATTCTCGTATCGGGAACCTACGACTTTCCGCTCGAGGTTGATATTGCACTTGAGAACGTCGGGGGACCCAGTGCGGGATTGATGTTTGCCCTCGGCATCGTCGAAAAAATGACGGAGGAGGACCTCACGGAGGGCCAGGTTATTGCCGGAACCGGCACCATTGATGCCCAGGGAACCATCGGGCCGATCGGTGGTATTCGCCACAAGATGCAGGGAGCCCTCGAGGATGGAGCCTCGTGGTTCTTGGCGCCCGCCGATAACTGCCCGGACCTGGTGGGTCACGTTCCCGAGGACCTAACCGTGATTCCGGTTGCCACCCTCGAGGATGCGATCGAGGCACTCGATGCCATCCAGACCGGTGGCGCCCTGGCGAGCTGCCCGGGGTCTTAGCAATCGCTCAGCCACTGTTTGTAGACTGAGGGCTCCCGTCCCGCCAAGGAGAGTAATTCACTCGTGTCTCAAGTCACACCGCAGCTCTTTGATCGTCGCCGACTTCCGTTGATCATCACGGTCGTCATCCTCGCCATCGTGTTGGGAGGGTTCTTCCTTTTCTCCTCGCTCTACACCGAGGTGTTGTGGTTTGACCAGGTGGGATATCTCGAGGTTCTGCTGACTACCTGGGGTGGTTCGGTCGCGATGTTCCTCATCGGCTTTATCACCATGTTTGTTCCGGTCTGGTTGAGCATCAACCTCGCGTATCGATTCCGACCCGTCTATGCGAAGCTCTCCAACGAACTCGACCGGTATCGCCAGATCATTGACCCCATCCGTCGCGTAGCGATGCTCGGAATCCCGGCGTTGCTCGCGTTGTTCTCCGGTTTGGGCTCAGCGAACACCTGGCCGCAGTTTTTGCTGTGGATGAACCGTGAGCCTTTTGGGACCACTGATCCGGAGTTCGGCCTCGATGTCGGCTTCTACATTTTCGAGCTCCCGGTGTATTCGGCCGTGATCTCTTATGTCTCGACCATCCTGGTTCTCTCGGCGGTGGGTGCCGCAGCAACTGGGTTCCTCTACGGATCTCTTGCCGTCACCGGGCGCGAGGTCCGCATCTCTCGCACGATGCGAGTCCAGCTCGCTGTTATTGGTGTTCTCTACTTCGCCGCCCAAGCCGTCAACCTGTGGCTCCAGCAGTATGAGGCCCTTGTGTCTCCCAGTGGCGGGTTCCTCGCGTTTGGTGCGGGCTTTACCGAAGCAAATGCGACCATCCCGGCGCGCGCGATCATGGCTGCGATTGCGGTGTTGGTGGCGCTGTTGTTCCTGGTGACCGCCATTGTCGGTCGCTGGCGCCTCGCGGTGGTGGGAACCGCGCTGTATTTGGTGTCCGGTTTGGTCCTGGGCCTTGCTTACCCCGCACTGATTCAGCGCTTCCAGGTGGACCCCAGCGCGAGGACACTCGAGGCTCAGTTCATTGAGCGCAACATCG
Organism: Pontimonas sp.; assembly: GCA_023263045.1. Classification (GTDB taxonomy): domain Bacteria; phylum Actinomycetota; class Actinomycetes; order Actinomycetales; family Microbacteriaceae; genus Pontimonas. Next base: position 3,547 of record JALQXU010000005.1, on the reverse strand, counting down.
AAGCCACGAGGGATGCCTACGGGGTTTCCGACGTCGTCGAAATCGCCTACGAGGCTTCGACGGACACGTCTGCGGGTGCGCTTCGTGCGGACGCGGAAACTACGGCGAACATTCGCATCATCGATCCTGCGCTGGTGACCGATGCCTTCGCCCAGCTCGAACAGTTCCGTCAGTACTACCGCTTCCCGACCTACCTCGATGTGGGGCGCTACGACGTCAACGGTGAGCGGACCGACACGGTGCTCGCGGTTCGTGAAATTAACCTCGATGGTCTGAACTCTCAGTCCTGGTACAACAACACCATCGTTTACACCCACGGGTACGGGCTGGTTGCGGCGTATGGAAACCAGAGAACCGAGGACGGTCAGCCGCGATTCATTGAGTCCGGGATTCCTGTCTCAGAAACCTTGGGTGAGTACGAGCCCCGCATCTACTTTGGTGAGAACTCACCCGAGTACTCGATTGTGGGCGGCCCCGAAGGATCCACCCCGCTCGAGCTCGACTTCCCCTCCGGTGGTGAAGGGAACGAAAACAACGCGACCTACACCTTCAGCGGTGATGGTGGTCCTGCGCTAGACAACCTGTTCAAGCAGCTGCTGTACGCCCTGAAGTTCCAGTCCGAGCAAATCATCCTCTCGGATGCGATCTCCAGTGACTCCCAGATTCTCTATGACCGCCACCCTGCGACCAGGGTCGGAAAGGTTGCCCCCTACCTGACGCTGGATAACGACCCCTACCCGGCAGTCGTCGATGGGCGGATCGTGTGGATTGTGGATGGCTACACGACGAGCGCTGACTACCCCTATTCCACGCCGGTGCAGGTGTCAGAAGCGATTGCCGACACCTACCGCCCGACCCCACAGCTGGCCTTTGACACGGTGAACTACATGCGCAACTCCGTCAAAGCCACCGTGGATGCGTACTCCGGTGAGGTCACCCTCTACGCCTGGGACACCGAGGACCCGCTGCTGACCGCGTGGAACCGTATTTTCCCGGCGAGTGTGAAGTCCCAGTCGGAGATGACCGAGCAACTACTCGATCACATCCGTTACCCCTCGGACCTGTTCAAAGTCCAGAGGAGCATCCTGGGTGCCTATCACGTGACCGACGCGGGAACCTTCTACTCCAGTGAAGACGAGTGGGTCACTCCGAACGACCCCATCTCGAACCCGGCGGCGCCGCGTTTGCAGCCCGCGTACTACCTGACGATGCAGGTTCCTGGATCCGAGAGCCCCTCGTTCTCGCTGTATTCGACGTTTATCCCGCGCGCTACCGGTGAGGCCTCCAGGAACGTCCTCTATGGATACCTGGCTGCCAACTCCGATTACGGCGACGATTACGGGAAGTTGACCCTGCTCCGCTTGCCCAAGCAGACCACGGTTCCTGGACCTGGTCAGGTTCAAGCCCAGTTCGACTCGGATGCCAACGTGGGTCAGCAGTTGAACCTGCTGCGTCAAGGTCAAACCGAGGTGATCTCGGGGAACCTGCTTACTTTGCCCGTGGGTGATGGTTTGCTCTACGTGCAACCGGTCTATGTGCGCTCCACAGGTGACACGTCCTACCCGCTCTTGAGGAAGATCCTGGTGTCCTTCGGCGAGAAGATTGCCTTTGAGGACACCCTGGATCAAGCACTGGATGCCCTGTTTGGGGGTGACTCGGGTGCGCAAGCCGGAGACTCGGATGGCAGCTCCGCACCGAGTGAGCCACAGGACGAGGCTCCTGCTCCCACACCGGCTCCAGAGCCCGACACGGATGCGGGAGTGGACGCTGAACCAGACACCGGCATCGTGATCTCCACAGAGCTCCAGGCTGCCTTGGCTGACGCTCGTCAGGCGCTTCTCGATCGAGAGGCTGCTTACCGCGCGAATGACCTGGTCGCCGCGGCAGAAGCTGACCAGCGACTGACCGATGCCCTTTCATGGGCGCTGGTGCTCAGTCAGTAGGGAGACAGCCTGGCGCCTGGCGTGTTAGCATGGGTGCTTCGCCGCGGGGTGGAGCAGTTCGGTAGCTCGCTGGGCTCATAACCCAGAGGTCGTAGGTTCAAATCCTGCCCCCGCAACCACGTCAGAACCCCCTCCTTGGAGGGGGTTCTGTTTTTGCGCTTTAGGCTTAGTCCATGTCGGCTCTGGGTGTCAGCGTGGTGCAGTATGCGCCGCACGGTACTGCGAGCGAGAACCTGGAGGCTATGGAGCCGTGGGTTGGCGCTGCGGCCTCCGCAGGCTCACACCTGGTGGTGTTCCCCGAGTATTCGCACGCTTTCAGCCCGGGTTTGGGGGAGAAGTGGGCGGCCCACGCGGAAACAGATGACGGGGAATTTGTCCAGGGGCTTGTGTCATTGAGCCAGCGACACGGCGGAATCGTCATCATCGCGGGCGCTCTCCTGCGCTCGGACTCCCATGTACTCCCCGCGAACGTGCAGATTGCGGTGGGACCGGAGGGAATCCTCGCCCGGGCAGAAAAGATTCACCTCTACGACGCTTTTGGGGCCAGCGAATCGACCTGGATTCGCCCGGGAAACCTCAGTTCCCCTCAGATGGTGACTATCGCGGGGATGTCGGTGGGCATGATGGCCTGCTACGACCTTCGATTCCCCGAGGTTGCACGGAGATTGGTCGATGCCGGGGCGGAGGTGATCGTGGTTCCAGCCCAATGGGTTCCAGGCCCCCGCAAGGCTCACCACTTTGACACCCTCCTGGCCGCGCGGGCCATCGAGACCCAGTGCTATGTCGTGGCAAGTGACCACCCAGTTCCCCAGGGGGTAGGGCACTCCCAGAGTGTTGACCCCCGGGGCATCGTTCAGGTCAAAGCAGGGGAGAGCTCGGAGATTCTTCACACCACTCTGGAGCCCGACGTACTTCGCGACATCCGAGCGTCCAACCCGATGTCTCAAGCTCGACGATTCGAGGTCACCGAGCTCTAAACCGAGGGTGTGGAGAAATTCTGCGCCGACCTACGTGGTATTCGTACGCTCCAGGGATGAAAGCTATCCCGCTCCTCATCGCGACGGTCCTCATGCTTACCGGGTGTGGGATGGCGGAATCAGAAACCGTTGTTCCAGGGGTGTCACCCGACACCTCTGAAATCAACTTTGGGCTGATTCCTGGTGGCCTTCCCGCAGGGTTTTATGACGATGCAGAAAAACACGCGGGCCTGGCCGTGGAGCGCTACATCGCTGTCTCGGATGCGATTACGTCAACAGGGGCAACCGATATCTCCACGATGAAGAATCTTGTGTCACCCGAGTGGTGGGAAACAGAACGGTCGGGCTTTGCCCACTTTGTCGACAACTCTTTGCGCACCGTGGGCACCAGTGACGTATCCCGATTTCTTGTGCAGAGCGCTCGCATGACCCCAGATGACATGGTGGAAGTGGGTGCTATCGCCTGCATCGACACGACAGGGGTGTTTCATCTTCCCGTCGATGCGATAGATCCCCCCGAGGAGGTCTGGCAGTGGCATCCGCACTACGAAGATTTTGAGGGAGACCCAGGAGTGTGGGAAGAAATAGAGCAATTTCTCGAGCAACCAGGATTGTCCTGGGGGACCA
>JALQXU010000059.1 GCA_023263045.1 Pontimonas sp. | reverse complement strand
GAACCGACTCGTCCACCTCGATCTTGAGCAAAGCTTCTTCCAGTGCCTCCACGGCACCCGAGACATCACCCTTGAGGATGAGGTTGAGAGCCTCGATCTTCCCATCCTCGAGAGCCTTGGTGAAGTCCTCGAGGCTGATGCGCTTGCGTGCCTTCGCGAGCTGAGCGTTACGCTCGGCAGCCTCACGCTTTTCCGCAATCTGGCGGGCGGTCCGATCATCATCGGTCACGATGAAGGTGTCCCCTGCTCGGGGAACACTCGAGAGGCCCTGAACCGCCACGGGACGAGATGGGAATGCTTCCTCGACGGATTCACCGTTCTCATCGATCATGGCGCGGACGCGACCATAAGCCGTGCCGGCAACAATCGCCTCACCCACGCGCAGCGTCCCCGACTCGATGAGAACCGTGGCAACCGCACCGCGACCCTTATCCAGACGGGCTTCGATGGCCACACCGCGGGCGGTGCGGTTGGGGTTCGCACGCAAGTCCAGACCGGCGTCTGCGGTGAGCAAGACAGCATCGAGAAGCTCCGTGATACCTTCGCCCTTCAGCGCAGACACCTTCACTGCTTGGGTGTCACCGCCGTACTCCTCGGCAACCAGACCAAACTCGGTCAGTTGCTGCAAGACTTTGTCCGCTTTAGCTCCCGGGGCATCCATCTTGTTGATGGCCACCACGATGGGAACTCCGGCTGCCTGCGCGTGGTTCAAAGCCTCAATCGTTTGAGGCATGATGCCGTCGTCGGCGGCCACCACCAGAATCGCGATATCGGTCACCTGAGCTCCACGGGCACGCATCGCGGTAAAGGCCTCGTGACCGGGGGTATCGATGAAGGTGATAGCCCTCTCTATACCCTCGTGCTCTGTCCAAACCTGGTAAGCACCAATGTGCTGGGTGATTCCCCCGGCCTCACCGGCGACAACATTCGCACTTCGAATCGCGTCCAGCAGCTTCGTCTTACCGTGGTCGACGTGACCCATGACCGTCACAACCGGAGGCCGAATGACGAGATCTTCGTCGTTTTCTTCCTCATCCAAGTCGATGTCAAAGCTCTCCAGCAGCTCTTTGTCTTCGTCCTCAGGGGAGACAATCTCAACCTGGTAGCCAAGCTCAGCACCCAGAACCTCGAAGGTTGCTGCATCGAGTGATTCGGTTGCGGTCGCCATTTCTCCCAACTGGAACAACACCGTCACCAGGTTCCCGGGAGGAACCGGGAATCCGGTCAGGGCCTCGATCTTGTCGGCAAAATCGCTCATCGAGGCACCCTGGCGCAGGCGAATCACGGTGGAGCCATCTCCACGTGGAATCGTGACGCCACCTAAACTCGGCGCCTCCCGCATTTCAAACTCTTGACGCTTCGTGCGCTTCGACTTTCGTGACTTGCTCTTGCCGCCGCCGCGACCGAAGGCACCAGCGGTACCTCCACCAGGTCCGCGTCCGCGCCCGCCAGCGCCGGGACGACCACCTGGGCGACCTCCAGGGCCACCGCCAGGACCGCCGCCGGGACCACCGAAACCGGGACCACCAGGCCTACCGCCGGGACCACCGGTGCGCGACTGGAAAGGTGGCCTGGAGCCTCCTTCTCGATCGAGAGGCCGACGAGGTCCAGCTCCCTGTGCGGGGCGACCAGGAGCTGGCCGGCCCATTCCTTGGGCAGAGGCAAAGGGGTTGTTGCCCGGGCGCGGAATACCGGGACGCGCCATACCTTGCGACGAAGCAAACGGGTTATTTCCCGGGCGCGGAATACCTGAGGCTACAGGCTTGGGCGCCGCGGGCGCTGGAGGAGTTTCGGGAGCCGGCGCGGGTGCTTCGGGTGCCGAGGTTTCCGGAGATGGCTTTGGAGCAGGTTTTGCAGCGGGTTTTGGTTCTGGCTTCTCCTCGACAGGGATAGGAACAATGCCCTCCTCCGCGAACGCAGCTTTGAGCTTCCGCACGACGGGAGGCTCCACCGTCGACGAAGGACCCTTGACGAATTCGCCGATTTCTTTCAGCTTCTCCAAGGTGCGTTTTGAGTCGATACCCAATTCCGCGGCGATTTCGTGCACGCGAGCTTTTGCAGCCACAATTCTCCTGTCTGGGCGCACCCAGCCAGGGCGCGCCTCTACCTACAAACGAGGCTCATTTCGAGCCACTCATGAGGATTCCATTAGCCATTCAGCCTTGTCTTAGCGAGGTCGGGTGACCTACTGAGGTTTTCCAGTTCTGAGCAATCAAGCGAGGGTCCCTTGCGAAACGCCCTGCTCCACGCTCGCCGTCGAAGAGACTGGGAGAGACACTCGAGGTTTCGATGCACCCACGCACCGCGACCCGGCAATCTCCCTTTCTCATCCACGACGACCCGGTTGTCCTGTGCCACACAGCGCAGAAGTTTTTCTGTGCTGTCTGACTCCTGACAACCCAGGCACCGCCTGGAAACCTCCATTGTAGTCCCCTCCGGACCTTCTGGCACGCTGGCGCTGGTGTCAGACCTAGGAATCCATCACAGAATCGGGCTGAATGTCGATCTTCGCGCCGGTCAACTTGGCCGCGAGACGCGCGTTTTGGCCTTCTTTTCCGATCGCGAGCGACAACTGGTAGTCCGGCACGAGGGCTCGCACCTGTTTCGCCGCCTCATCCAACACAAAGGAACTCGAGACCTTTGCTGGTGAGAGGGCATTGGCCACGAACTGGGCAATATCGTCGGAGTAATCGACAATGTCGATCTTTTCTTCGCCCAGTTCCGCCTGTACTGCCCTCACCCGTTGACCGAGCTCTCCGATGCACGCGCCTTTCGCGTTGATACCTGGCTCCATGGCTTTCACAGCAATCTTGGTGCGGTGACCCGCCTCCCTGGCAATCGAGGCGATATCGACGAGGCCTTGGTGAATTTCTGGCACCTCCATGGCAAAAAGCTTGCGCACAAGACCTGGGTGGGTGCGACTCACGGTGATGGAGGGTCCTTTTGTTCCCTTTTCCACTTTGGTGACATACACCCGTAGGCGCGAGCCGTGTTCATACGATTCGCCGGGAACCTGCTCCTCAGGAGGCAGAATGGCCTCGACCTCGCCCAGATTGATGTGAATCATTCGAGGGTTGGGGCCCTGTTGGATGATTCCGGACACGATGTCGCCATCTTTCCCGCGGTATTCGCCGAGAATTCGGTCATCCCCGATGTCCCGCAAGCGCTGATTGATGACCTGTTTTGCGGCGTGGGCGGCGATGCGTCCAAAATCCTCGGGGCTGTCGACCTCTTCGCCTATTTTCTCTCCCTCATCGTTGAGAACAGGGGTGTAGACGGTGACGTGACCGCTCTTTCGGTCGAGTTCCACTCGAGCCCTGGGGGCGTCAGGATCCGCCCGAAAACCGCGATGATCGGCTATTCCGGTGTGTTTCTCATACGCGGTGAGTATCGCTTGCTCGATGATGACGACGAGCTCATCGAAGGGGATTTCTCGCTCAGACTCCATGAGCTTGAGAACACTCAGGTCGATATCCATGAGAGGCCCTCCTATTCGATTATGGACGCGACAGTAGCGTATCCGTCTCCCCAGAGTACAAGCGGGGTTCCAATTCGGCTACCCGTAGCTAGCGTCGAAGGAGCCCAGCGACCTCAGCGAGGGGCATGTCTGTGCGCTCCCCGGTGCGACGGTTCCAGTACTCGACGATCCCATCCGCAGCACCTCGCCCCACAATCACAATGTGGGGAACGCCCAGGATCTCGGCATCGGCAAACTTGACGCCGGGTGAGAGTTTGCGACGGTCGTCGTAGAGGACTTCATGTCCTTCGGTCTCGAGTGTCGCAGCGAGGTTGGCGGCCACCTCAAAGACGGACTCGTCTTTGCCCGCAGCCACCACGTGAACCCCGAACGGCGCGACGGCGTCTGGCCAGATGAGGCCTTTGTCGTCGTGATTAGCTTCAGCGAGCACCGCGACCAGTCGGGTCACACCAATTCCGTAGGAGCCCATGGTGACGGTCACCAACGACCCGTTCTCATCGAGAACTTGCAATCCGAGTGCTTCAGCATATTTCCGGCCCAACTGGAACACGTGACCGATTTCCATACCTCGGGCAGCGATCAGAGGTCCCGAGCCATCGGGGGCCTCGTCGCCTTCGCGCACTGAGGCAATATCGGCGATGCCATCAGGGGTGAAATCTCTGCCACACACCAGATTGAACACGTGTTTCTCGTGCTCGTTAGCCCCGGTGACCCACGCTGTGCCCTCTACTACGCGAGGATCGACCAAGAATCGAATACCACTGACCGACTTCTCACCGAGAACGGCGCCCTGTGCCGACCACGGTCCGATGTATCCCTTGACCAAACTCGAGTGCTTCGCAAAATCTGCGTCCTCGGCTTGCTCCACCCCGGCGGGACCAAAAGCGGCCTCTGCTCGTTTCATGTCAACATCGCGATCCCCGGGGATTCCCACGATGACGAGCTCGGTGTCGCCATCGGGTTGGGTGAGCTTGAGGACAACATTTTTCAGGGTGTCAGAGGCTTCCCACGGGCGGTCATCTCGGGGGTGCTGAGCGTTCGCGAGCGATACGAGCGTGTCGATGGTGGGTGTTCCCGGGGAATCAAAGACCTCGGGAGCGGGCACAGTGTCATAAGGGACCGGCGCTGGAGGTGGCACTCGATAGGCCTCAACGTTCGCGGCGTAGCCGCCCTCGGTGCGGACAAAAGTGTCTTCACCAACGTCGGTGGGGTGCAGGAACTCTTCGCTGCGCGATCCCCCCATGGCACCAGCATCGGCTTGAACGATCACGTACTCGAGCCCCAGGCGCTGGAAGATGCGCTCATACGCATCACGCTGGGCCTGATACGACTTCTCGAGGCCCTCGTCGGTGTAATCAAACGAGTAGGCATCTTTCATCGAGAACTCTCGTCCGCGCAACAGCCCAGCCCGCGGGCGAGCCTCATCGCGATACTTGTCCTGGATTTGGTAGATCATCAAGGGCAAGTCTTTGTAGCTCGAATACAGGTCCTTCACCGTGAGGGTGAACACTTCTTCGTGGGTGGGGGCAAGGAGGTAGTCGGCGCCTTTGCGATCCTGAAGGCGGAAAATTCCATCCCCGTACTCTTCCCAGCGCCCCGTCGCCTCGTAGGGCTCCTTGGGCAGAAGTGCCGGGAAATGCACGTGCTGTGCACCAGCGGCCTGCATTTCCTCGTGAACGATGCGCTCGATGTTCTGCCGAACCCGAAGCCCCATCGGAAGCCAGGCAAAAATTCCTGGTGCCTGGCGGCGAATATAACCGGCTCTCACCAACCATTTGTGGCTGGCCACATCAGCATCCGCGGGGTCCTCACGAAGAGTGCGGACAAAAAGCTGGGAGAGAAGTGTGGGCACCCGAACAGACTACCCGGGCTTAGACGGTGACGACCTCGGGTGAACCCTGCGGGGCGTC
>JALQXU010000058.1 GCA_023263045.1 Pontimonas sp. | reverse complement strand
GGACAACCCAGGAGTCGGTGACGACGTCACTCTCGCGCTTTCTCGTCACAGTGCGACGGGCCAAGCCCTGGGATCGTTGTTTGTGAATCCCGGTGGCCCTGGTGCGAGCGGCTATGAATTTGTCCTCGATAGCGTCGATTTCGCGGTGTCCGAAGCGCTCCGCGAGTCTTTCGATGTCATTGGCTGGGATCCCAGGGGTGTGAACTTCTCGAGTCCGGTTTCCTGTGCGGCGAGCGATGCAGAGTTGGATTACTTCTTCTTCGGAGAGCTCGAGGCTGAGCCGGACACACCAGAGTGGGATGCCGAGCTTCTCGCTGAATCGATTCGCTTTGGTCAAGAGTGCCAAGCCAACACCGGTGAGCTTTTGGAATTCGTTGACACACTCTCGACGGTGAGGGATCTGGATCTCTTGCGCCACCTCGTGGGTGATGAACAGCTGAACTACCTCGGCTACTCCTACGGGACTTTGATCGGGGCTTTGTATATCGACACCTTTCCGGAGAGGGTCGGCCGCATGGTGCTCGATGGCCCCGTGGATCCTGGGGCGAGCCAGTTTGATCTGGTCGTCAACCAGCATCGCGGATTTGAAGAGGCTCTCGAGGCTTATTTAGTGGAGTGCGATCTGACGAACTCGTGCCCGTTTGACGGTTCGCTGGAGGAGCGCCTACAAGGAGTTTCTGACCTGTATGACGAGCTGGAAGAAAACCCCTTGCGTCACGCCGACGGTCGCCTGGTTGACGATGGAATGCTCCGCACAGCCATGGTGACCACGCTCTATGCGCAATCCAGTTGGCCCTTCCTCACCCGAATGTTTGAAGAACTCCAAGAGGGTGTCACTGACACCGCGATTTTCCTCGTCGACTTTTACTACGACCGCGAGGGCGGGGTGTATCAAAACAACTCGATGGAAGCCTTCATCGCAATCAATTGTTTGGACTATCCCGTGGAGCGCGACTCCGCTGTCCTCGAAGCCCAAGCAGAACAACTCCGCGAGGCCGCTCCCTACACCGCACGCCCCAGTGGGGATGGTGATCTCGTGTGCATGAACTGGCCTTATCCGCCAAAACTCAACAAAGGGCCTGTGCGAGGTGAGGGAGCAAATACCGTCGTCATCCTGGGCACCACCGGCGATCCCGCAACTCCGTATAACTGGTCGGTTTCGCTCAACGAGCAATTGGAGAACTCCGTTCTCCTCACCCTGGTGGGGGAGGGACATCTCGCCTATGACGAGCGGGTGAGCTGCATTAACGACCCGGTCGATGCGTACTTCCTATCGGGGGATGTCCCGGAGGATGGGCTCACCTGTGAGGCGTAGCTTTCCTCTCGGCTAGCCTCACTCCATTACTATTAAGCGATCCCTCCGGGGTTCGCCGCCTTAGCTCAGTCGGCAGAGCGTCTCACTCGTAATGAGAAGGTCGCGGGTTCGATTCCCGCAGGCGGCTCCGGTTAGGGCCATCCAACCATCGGCCTCATTCACCTGGAGTCTTCTAGGAAATCGAAGGCGTGGCGCTGGACGATAAAGGGTCGCTCGGTGAACATTGGGTGAATAACGTCGGTGGCGCGAATCTCGTGGCCACCACTGCTCGATAATGAGGGCAGGAAGAGGGGTGCGATGCACGCAGCGATCCGAGGTGGAGCCGAGTTAATTGGTACGGCTTTGCTGGTTACAGCTGTCATTGGCTCGGGAATCATGGCGGAGGCAGTGACCTCAGACGTGGGACTGCGCCTGCTACTTAATCAACTCTCGACCATCCTGGGGTTGGGGGTGCTCATTGCTGCTCTAATGCCGGTATCGGGGGCCCACATCAACCCGGTTGTCACCTTTGCCTTATTTCTGAGGCGTGCTTTGTCGGGGGCTGACGCGGTGATGTATGTGCTCGCGCAGCTACTCGGTTCGTTGGGTGGGGTTGTTCTTGCCCACCTCATGTTTGGTGAGGTGCTCATCAGCATCTCAGGTCAGGATCGGCTCACCACGGGCACGTTTGTCGGCGAGGTTGTCGCCACTGCGGGTCTCGTTGCCGTGATTATTCTGCTCGCGCACCGCGGGCACGAAGCAGCCATTCCGCTCGCGGTGCCGGCCTGGATTGGGTCAGCTTTCTTCTTCACTTCCTCGACAGCGTTCGCCAACCCTGCTGTGACCCTCGGCCGAATGTGGACGGATTCTTTTACGGGAATCGCACCGCTCTCGGGGTTTGGATTCATGGGGGCTCAGCTAGTCGGAATGGGGCTTGCGCTCGCTCTTGTTACACCACTCGTTGCCGGATCGAAGGAGAAGAAGAATGGCTGACAAGCCCACCGTGTTGTTCGTCTGTGTTCACAATGCTGGGCGGTCTCAGATGGCTGCTGGATACCTTCAGCATCTCGCTGGTGACCGAATCGAAGTCATGAGCTCCGGTAGCGCACCCAAAGATTCGATTAACCCCGTTGCTGCTGAGGTCATGCTCGAAGAAGGAATTGATATTCGCGCCAACGAGCCCAAAATCCTTACCGATGAGCAGGTTCAGGCCAGCGATGTCGTCATCACCATGGGTTGTGGTGATGCGTGCAAGTTTTATCCCGGGAAGCGCTACGAAGATTGGGAACTTCAGGACCCTGCGGGTCAGGACGCCGACACTGTTCGCACCATCAGAAACGACATTAGGTCCAGGGTCGAGTCGCTAATTGCGGACCTCCTCGGCCCGAGTTAGGGGTTGTCCGCCCTGGTGGCGAACCGGCCGAGATGGCTATGATGAGGCGAACACTTCATCGCCGACGTGATCGTGGGCGATGCCCTACCCGGAAAGAGTAGAGATGCCCCAACGCCCGTGGCTCGATCACTATCCCGCAGATGTTAATCCTGTTCTTCAGGACGTCACTCTCCCGCATGTCCCGGCTCTTGCCCGAGCGGCAGCCGCAACGTATGCGAACACCATTGCCTTCACCCAGGTGATGGCTAACGGTATGAATGGTTCGCTCAAGTACCGCGAAGTGGACGTCCATTCCGACAATTTCGCCGCCTACTTGCGAGAGACCTTGGGTCTAAAGCAGGGCGACCGGGTTGCCCTACAGATTCCCAACTCTCTGGCGTACCCGATTGTGGCATTCGGAGTCATGAAGGCCGGTTTGGTCTTGGTGAACACCAACCCCCTCTACACCGCATCGGAGATGACCCACCAGTTCAAAGACTCAGGAGCAAAGGTCCTGGTCGTCAGCGATATGTTCGCTGACCGCCTCCCTGAGGTTCTTCCTCAGACCGACATTGAGACTGTCGTGACAGTGCGTATCTCGGAATTCTTCACCCCCGTTGTTGCCGGCGTTATTCGATTGGTCCAGAAGGTGTGGTCGAGGACTCTTCCGCCCATTACCGTCCCCCACACCTCCTTCCAGGACGCGCTGAAGGCTGGAGAAAAAGTCTGCTCCAAGGCCCAGGCAGAGAGCTACCTGGAGGGAGTTGGGCCTGACACCCTCGCAGCTCTGCAGTACACCGGCGGAACGACCGGAGTTTCGAAGGGCGCAATGCTCAGCCACGGAAACCTGGTCTCCAACACCCTGCAGCTGCTGCAGATGAATGGCGACTACATTGTCCCGGGTAAAGAGGTGGCGTTGACGGCTCTTCCGCTCTACCACATCTTCGCTTTCACGGTGAATTTGATGGGCTTTTACCACGTGGGGGCGCGGAACCTTCTGATTCCGACCCCGAGGCCACCGAGCAACCTCAAGAGAGCATTTGAGAACTACAAGATCACCTGGACGACGGGTGTGAACACACTCTTCAACGCCCTCCTGAATGAACGCTGGTTTACCGACAGCCCACCCAAGCACCTGAAGGCTTCCGCAGCAGGGGGGATGTCGCTGCACGAGTCCGTCGCGAAGCGGTGGCGCGAGGTCACGGGCACTCCGATCGTGGAGGGCTACGGTTTGACCGAATCTTCTCCCGTGTTGTCGTTCAACCCACTGGGTGGAATGTTCAAGGACAACAGCATTGGTATCCCTGTTCCCTCCACCGAGATGGCCTGTGTGGATGAGAAGGGCAAAGAGGTCGCCGTGGGTGAGCCCGGTGAGCTCATTGCCAAGGGCCCCCAAATTATGCAGGGGTACTGGAACCGTGATGACGAGACCGCAAAGACCCTGAAAGATGGCTGGCTCTACACCGGTGATATCGCTCAGATGGATTCCGATGGCTACTTCACGATTGTCGACCGCAAGAAAGACATGGTGATTGTCAGTGGCTTCAACGTGTATCCCAATGATGTTGAGGAAGCCATTGCCGCAGTGCCCGGTGTCCTAGAGGTAGGTGTCGTGGGTGTCCCTGATGAGAAGTCGGGTGAAGCGGTCCGTGCCTTCGTCGTGGCGTCTGCTCCGGCACCCACCGCGGAGGCAATCCAGGCGCACTGCCGCGAGACCCTCTCGGCATACAAGGTGCCCTCGAGTGTGGTGTTTGTCGATGAGCTCCCGAAGAGCCCCATCGGAAAGATTCTGCGTCGAGAGCTTCGAGACAACGCCGTGTCCCAATCGACCTCCACGAAGGGTGCCTAGTCATGATCGATACGCTGATTTTCCTCGCAGATAACCACCAGCAAGCAACCGTCGTCAACGAGCTGGAAGAAACCCTGCTGCGGGTTTTCATTGTGGTCATCATGTTTGGTCTGGGAGCGGGACTCACCCCGAAAGACTTCGGTCTGGCTCTGCGCAGACCCTGGGGTCTGATTATCGGGTGGGTGACACAGTTCGCCATCATGCCCTTTGTTGCCTACATCTTGATTGTGACTGTGCTCTTCCCGTTCTCGGAACCCGGAGAGATGGTGTGGGTGGCTCTCGGTGCGCTCATTATGGGAAGTGTTCCGGCGGGAACAACGTCAAACCTCTTCACCTATTTTTCGAAGGGAAATTTGGCGCTGAGCTTGACCATGACGGTGAACTCCACACTCTGGGCGTTCATCATGACTCCCGCTGTCCTCCTGCTCTATGCAAACTTCTTGGGCTTGGACGGCTCGGTCTCGATTGATCCGATTGAGTTGGCCACGGTCATCCTGGGGTTGGTGGTTCCGGTCGCACTGGGCATGTTCGTGCGCCGCCTGAGCTCCAACGTCGGAGCTGTGCTCGAGCTTGTGGGTGGGGTCTTTGGTGTGTTGTTCATCCCCTTCCTGATTGCGATTTGGGTGCCCAGGAACTGGCAGCTACTGCTCTCCACCGAATGGCCCACTTACGCGGTGGCCATTGGTTTGGGAGTGGTGGGTATCTTCACCGCGTATGGAATTGCGAGGCTCATTAAGCTCCACCCGATGAACGCTCGAACGGTGGGTCTGGAAACGGGTATTCAGAATGGACCCCTTGCCATCGCCGTGATTATCGCCATCTATTTGGAGACCGATCACGTCGACGAGATCCTGTTGATTCCCGCGCTGTATTCGCTCTTCATCGTGATTGTGTCGACGCTGGTCACCCTGTGGTTCCGCAG
>JALQXU010000057.1 GCA_023263045.1 Pontimonas sp. | reverse complement strand
GGACTTGTGGTACACCGCGGTCTCCGGAGTGTTTAAGTATTTGGGACCCTGGTCGTCCTCGCGGAGCTTTCGTGCGCCAAAACCAATGGTCTGCCCGGTAACGTCACGAATCGGCCACACGAGTCGGCCACGAAACCTGTCATAAACGCCGCGATCACCCTGTGAGACGACCCCAGCGTCCAACAATTCTTGAATCGTAAATCCCGCCGCTACCAGGTGTTTTGACAGGGCGTCGTAGGAAGAGGGCGCATACCCCACCCCAAAGCGCTCTGCCGCCAAGGCATCAAACCCGCGCTCTCCCAGAAAAGTTCGCCCAAGTTCCGCTTCAGGGGTACCCAGCTGAGTGCGGAAGAACTTTTCGGCTGCCTGGTTGACCGCATACAGTCGCGCGCGATTCCCCACGGGTGCAGCCCCGCCGCCTTCCTCGTAGGTGAGTTGATACCCGACTCGCTCCGCAAGGCGCTCTACAGACTCTTGGAAACTGAGGTGATCAATTTTTTGAAGAAAGCTGTACACGTCCCCGCCTTCACCGCACCCAAAGCAGTGATAAAAGCCCGCTTGAGGGCGAACATGAAAACTGGGGCTTCTCTCGTCGTGGAAAGGGCACAACCCTTTCATCGATCCCACTCCAGCGGACTTGAGCGTCACATAATCGCCCACCACGTCGGCAATGTTGACGCGCTGTCGAACCTCGTCGATGTCACCGCGCTTAATCAACCCCGCCACAGGGCAAGTCTAGTTAGCAAGCGCTCCGGGCACAGGGGGTTCGCTCGGCTGTGCAGAACTCAGGCCTGCTCAAGCCTCTCGAACAGTGCCATCGCAGACTGATCGGTCAGCGATGCCACCTGGTCCACGACCACGCGCTGACGGCCAGCATCAGAGCCGGCCGCCATAAAGTCGGTTCGAAAAACAGGATCCATGAGCTCCGGACTCGCGCTCAGGGCAGAGGCGAGGGTCTTCAGGACATCTCGTTGATGGTGATACACCGGTTGACGCGCGGTGTGAGACATCACATGCACCGCAACAAGACCCTTGAGCAGAGCAATTTCATCCCTGGTTTCGGAGGGTACAACCAGGGTTCCCAGTCCATCTACCGTCTCCACAGAGGATGTCAGGGCAAACCGGCCAATCAGGGTGCTGGTGAGGTTCTTGAGAGACGCCAGTTGAGCCCTCGAGGGGGAGAATTCGGTCACCCAGCCCGGCACCGCAGAGAGTCTCTCCCAGGCCGCAGTGAGCGAGTCTGGCGATGTGGTGCCCACCCACGTCGACATATCGTGAAGGATTCCGTCACGATCGTGTTTCGAGTGAAGCGAAGCGGGATCGAGATACCCGTTGACGATGGCATCTTCAAAGTCGTGCACGGAGTAGGCAACATCGTCCGAGAAATCCATCACTTCAGCCTCAAGAGTGAGCCTGCGCTCCGGCATCCCCTCCCTTGCCCACTCGAAAACCTCTCGATCATCGGAATACACGCCAAACTTCTCTCGACCACTGGGGTCAATATCGGGCTGTTCAGCATTCCACGGGTACTTGATACTCGCCAGGAGACTCCCCCGGGTGAGATTGAGCCCGCGGGGAACACCCGTGGGATCGACTGATTTCGGCTCGAGTCTGGTCAGCAATCGGAACGATTGCGCATTTCCTTCGAACCCACCGCACTCTGTCGCCCACTCGGAGAGTGCGCGCTCACCGTTGTGGCCAAAGGGCGGATGGCCCAGATCATGGGCGAGGCAGGCTGTTTCCACCACATCGGCGTCCACACCGAGCCTGCTGGCCAGTTCGCGACCGATTTGTGCGACCTCGAGCGAGTGAGTCAACCGGTTTCTGGCGAAATCGAGGCCCGCGGTGGGCGAGAGCACCTGAGTCTTGGCCGCTAAGCGTCGCAGGGCCGAGGAATGGAGGAGGCGACCTCGATCTCTCGCGAAATCACTGCGAGAAGACGAGTGTGTTTCGGGGACAAAACGCTCGCGATCAAACGCGCTATAGGTCTTAGCCACCGCTTGAATCCACTTCCGCCAGGCGCAGGTTCTCACGCTCACCCTGGCTGAGCTCGCTACTCTCCAGCCATTTATCGGGCAGAGCAACCCTCTTCGGGGATCCTTGGCGGCCCCTGGGGCCTTCAACACCTTCACCGGGGTAGGGAGCAGACCAATCGAGCTCGCCCAAGACGTCATCAATCTGTTGGAGTGACTCCACCGTGGCGAGCTGGGCCCGAATATGGCCCCCCACCGGATACCCCTTGAAGTACCAGGCGACGTGCTTACGAATGTCCCGACAGGCTCGGTCTTCATCCCCGTCAAAAAACTCGACGAGTAACACCGCATGGCGCCGAAAAGCCTCAGCTACTGCGCCAAGGCCAGGCTGAATGCGGAGACCCTCGCCACGAAAAGCAGCTTGAAGGTCCCCGAAGAGCCACGGTCGACCCAGACAACCACGACCGACAACAACGCCGTCACACTCGCTCTGATTCACCATCGCAAGAGCGTCCTCAGCGCTCCAAATATCCCCGTTACCGAGAACGGGAACACCGGAAATCTGCGACTTTAATTCGCCGATAGCATCCCAATCGGCATGGCCTGAATAAAACTGGGAGGCAGTCCTCGCGTGAAGGGCAATCGATGCAACTCCGGCACCTTCTGCAGCCTTTCCGGCCTCCAGGAAAGTCAGATGCGTGTCATCAATTCCTTTGCGCATTTTGATGGTGACGGGAATGTCGCCGGCAGCCCTCACAGCACTCTCCACGATGTCGCGGAACAGGCTTCGCTTCCACGGCAACGCCGCTCCCCCGCCTTTGCGGGTCACTTTGGGAACAGGGCAACCGAAATTGAGATCGATATGGTCTGCCTTGTCCTCACCGACCAGGAAGCGAATCGCTTCAGAAATGGTGGTGGGTTCAACCCCATAGAGCTGAATACTTCGAGGGGTTTCGGATTCGTGATGCTTGATCAGGCGCATGCTGGTGGGGGTTCTCTCCACCAGGGCTCGACTCGTGATCATTTCGCTGACATAGAGGCCTGCACCATATTCGCGGCACAAACGACGGAAAGCTGTGTTGGTGATGCCCGCCATGGGCGCAAGAACCACTGGCACATCGAGCGTGAGGGCGCCGATATTCAGCGGCTTCTGGGCGAGAAGTGGCCCTGCCATGGCTACGCTCCTGCGAGCGCTGCGGCGAGGTAATCCTGGAGCTTATCCAGGGACACCCGCTCCTGGCTCATGCTGTCACGCTCCCGGACCGTCACAGCATTGTCTTCTAGGGACTCAAAATCCACGGTGATGGCAAAGGGAGTTCCGACCTCGTCGTAGCGACGATAACGACGCCCGATTGCTCCCGCATCATCGAATTCGACATTCCAGTACTGACGAAGGTCACCGGCAACTTTCTGAGCAAGCGGCGACAGCTCCTCATGGCGAGACAGGGGCAAAACCGCGGCCTTGATCGGAGCGAGTCGCCGATCAAGTCGGAGCACCGTTCGCTTGTCCACTCCACCTTTGGCGTTGGGGGCTTCATCTTCGTGGAAAGCATCAACAAGGAAGGCCATCAGAGAGCGGGTCAGGCCGGCAGCGGGTTCGATGACATAGGGTGTCCAACGCTCATCGAGCGCTTGGTCGAAGAACGACAGGTCAGCTCCCGAGTGCTTGCTGTGGGTGGATAGGTCGAAGTCCGTCCTGTTGGCCACACCCTCGAGCTCCCCGAATTCGCCAGACGAAAAGCCAAACCGGTACTCAATGTCCACGGTCCGCTTCGAGTAGTGCGAGAGCTTTTCTTTCGGGTGCTCATAGAGACGGAGGTTGTCCGGATTAATCCCGAGATCGGTGTACCAGGCAAAACGCTCGTCGATCCAGTATTGGTGCCATTCCTCGTCCTCACCCGGCTTGACGAAGAACTCCATTTCCATTTGCTCGAACTCGCGGGTCCGGAAAATAAAGTTCCCGGGAGTGATTTCGTTACGGAAGCTTTTCCCGATCTGAGCCACACCGAAGGGGGGCTTCATCCGTGCAGTAGAGACGATGTTGTTGAAATTGACGAAGATCCCTTGAGCGGTCTCGGGTCGCAGATAGTGCAGACCCGCTTCGTCATCGACGGGCCCCAAAAAGGTCTTCAGAAGCCCACTAAATTCCTTGGGTTCCGTGAATTGACCCTTCGTGCCACAGTGCGGACATGCGATATCGCCCAGACCGTTTTCTGGGGCGCGACCCTTCTTCTCCTCAAATTCTTCGAGGAGATGGTCAGCACGGTAGCGCTTGTGGCAACTCAGGCACTCCACCAGCGGGTCAGAGAACACCTCGACGTGTCCGGAGGCCTCCCAAACGGCTTTGGGGAGGATCACCGCGGAATCCAAGCCCACCACGTCGGCTCGAGACTGAACCATCCGTCGCCACCATTGGCGCTTGATGTTCTCTTTCAATTCGACACCTAAGGGGCCGTAGTCCCACGCAGAGCGAGAACCGCCGTAAATATCGCCCGACTGGAACACGAAACCGCGACGCTTGGCAAGCGCAATCACGTTATCTAGCTTGCTTGTAGCTGCCACTAGTTGGTGCTCCCTTGATTCCTGGGGCTACTCACCCGACACAGAGTCTCTATCTTAGCTAGAGGCTTTCTTTCCAGGCTTCGGTTGGTCCACAGCCCCACCAAAGCGTCGAGCTCGGGTTTGATACTGAGCAATCGCATCCCAGAGTGCCCCGCGATTCATATCGGGCCAAAGGGTATCCAGGAAAACGAGTTCGGCGTAGGCACTTTGCCACAACAAGAAGTTGCTGGTCCGCTGCTCCCCTGAGGTCCGCACGAACAGATCCACGTCGGGTTGACCCGGGATGTAGAGGTGTTTACCGAGTGTTTTTTCGGTAATTCTGCTCGGAGACAGTGAACCCTCTTCCACCTCACTGGCTATGTTCCTCAGGGCGTCCACGATTTCGGCGCGACCGCCGTAGTTGACGCACATTGTCAAGGTGAGAGCGGTGTTCTTAGCCGTCAGCTTCTCCGCCGCCTCTAGGTCTTTGATGACGCTCGACCACAGTTTTGGGCGCCGACCAGACCAGCGAATCCGCACACCCCACTGGTGAAGCTGATCTCTGCGACGGCGGAGGACATCTCTGTTGAAACCCATGAGGAATCGCACCTCCTCGGGTGAACGATTCCAGTTCTCAGTGGAAAACGCGTACACAGAGAGGTGTGACACCCCGACCTGGAGTGCGCCAGCGACGACATCGAGTAGCGCGGCCTCCCCTGCCTTATGCCCCTCCACTCGGGGAAGACCCCGGGAATTAGCCCATCGTCCATTGCCATCCATCACCAAGGCCACGTGTGCAGGTATTTTGTGCGGATCCAGTGGTGGAGGCTGCTGCCCTGTCCAATCCACGGGGAGAAAATCAGGGACGCTCATCGAACCACCTCCCCCGCTGTTCGATCCACGTGCGCCAAAGACTTCACGTGGCGCTCCAGGTGATAC